>NZ_JAPEOK010000004.1 GCF_026341515.1 Streptomyces sp. NBC_00878
TGCTCCGGCGAGGATCTTCCCCGCGATGATCGAGTTCGCGGCGATCTTGTCTGAGGTGACAGCGAGCGCGTCCAGCTTCGCGGTAGTCACGGCGGCGGCCGCGATTTTCGAGGCGACGACGGCTTCGGCGGCGATGTTCCCGGCGAGGATCGTCAGGGCGGCGATCTCAGTGGCCGTGATCGTGCCTGCGGCGACCATGCCTCCGGCGATCAAGGTGCGGACCTCAATGTTGTCGAACCACGCCTCACCCACCGAGACCGAAGACGCCTCCACCAGGAGGAACGCGGCGATCGTGTTCGGTGGCGCCTGGACCTGCCCGGTGGCCCGTTGGTAGGCGCCTCCGACGGTGAGTCCGTCGACGACGCCGTAGCCGGTCACCCCGCCCGCAGCGTCCTCGTAGCGGAAGAGGAGCTTGGCGCCGCCGCCGTTGAAGTCGGCGGACGTCTTGTAGTCGAACGCCAGGAAGTGCCGCTCTCCCGGCAGGACGTCGTACCGGCCCATCTCCACGTTGATCCAGGTGGTGAACCCGGTGTTGCAGTCGATCATCAGGGCGGTCGCTGAGTTGTTGCCCGGGGTGACCAGCGAGAACTCCGGCCGTCCCGCGATCTTCGCGGCGATCAGCGGGCCCTCGAAGGACGGGTCGGGGGCGAGGTTGCCGATACCGAGGCCGAGCTGGTCGGCGCCGATCGCCCCGACGGCGACTTTCGCCGCGGTGACGGCTTCGTCGGCGAGCTTCAGGGTGGTGACGATGCCGTCCACGATGTCGTCCGCCACCACCGGAGTCGGGCCGAACGGTCCGACGGTGGCGGATGCCGGGGAAGCGGTCCCGGATGCGGAGCGCGCCACCAGGCGTACGTAGACCGGGGTATCGCACGGGATGACCACGGTGGCGCCCTGCGCCGTCTCGATCGTCGACTGCAGAGTGGCCGGGATCGGGTCATAGACCGCAGTGATGGAAGCGTGGACTTCAACCCGCTGCCAGTCCATGGGGATGACCGCGCCGCCCGCGAACAGACCGTCCCAGCCGACGGAGACGCCTCCGAGGACGGAGGCGACGATCGGTGCGGACGGCTGCGGTGGGGGAGGCCCGTTGACGGCCTGGACGCCGACGGTGCCGTCGCCCTGGAGTCCGACGATGGTGCGCAGGCTTCCGGTGGCGTCGTTGACGGTGATGGCGGCGTTCTCGATGCTGCCGCCGTGCGCGTACCGCTGCCCCTTCTGGACCTGTTCCAGGCGTCGCCGCAGCGCGTTCAGTTCCAGGGGGATCGACGTGTTGGCCATCAGGCGTCCTCGGATCCGTAGTGGAAGGCGTCCGCCCGTTGGAGGGACAGGGTGGCGGTGTCGGCGCGGTCTCCGGGTTTGTAGGAGTCGGCGAGGATGCGGGCCCAGCCGGTCCAGGACACCCACTGGTTGTGGACGGCGACCTGGACGTCGTCGCCGATCTGCCAGGATCCGAGGGGGGCGTTGGGGTGGTCGCGGATGGTGATGTCCTGGACCTGGCCCATGACCTGCAACTGTCGGCGGCGGGCGCGGGCGCGGCGGCCGAGGACGTCGTTGCCGTTGACGGTCGGCAGGGCCAGGACGGATTCCATGCGCAGGCGTCCGTCGCGGACGGGGTCGACGGCGAAGCGGGTGCCGGTGCCTTCGCCGGATCCGGTGGCGATGATGACGTTGGCGTAGGCGTCGCCGGAGTACTCCACTGCGGGGGCGTCGATGATGTTGACGCCGGTCTGGAAGCTGATGTCGGTGCGGCGGGCGCCGAGGCGGGGGTAGCCGAGTTTGATGCGGCGTTCGATGCTGCCGTTGGCCAGGAATGATGAGGTGTTGGTGTACTGCGGGGAGCCGTCCTCCGACACCAGGTCGTCGAGATGGTCTCCGAGGAGCGGTGTCTCGTACCAGTGGGAGGCCCACGGCTCGGTCGGGGTGCCGGCCTTCGCGCTGGAGGTGGTGGCGTCGACGATGACGTCCAGGTCTCCGTCGGGCTGTTCCTGCGCGTACGCCCAGATGTCGCGGATGATGACGCACGGATCCTGGTTGACGTAGGGGGCGCGGCCGTTGAGGTTGCCGTGGCTGTCGTAGCGCTTCATCAGGTACGACGACCAGGAGGCGGCCTCCAGACGGTATTCGCCGTCCTCGGCTTCGACCGACCAGACGAGGCCTCCCCAGCGCAGGCGTCCGTCGGCTTCTGCGTAGATCAGGGCGGTGGCGGGTTCGAGGACGGACGCGTTGGCGCGCACCCACTTCGGCGCCAGGGTCGCGGTCAGACTGCCGGGCCCGTTGAGTTCGTTGCCGAACTCCACCCCCGACAGCGGCAGCGCCGGGTGCAGGACTTCCCCGGTGAGGGCGTGCTGCGCGAAGTACCGCCAGCGACCCATCAGAGAGGGCCCTCCTCGAACTCCACGTCTGCGACGAAGGTGGTGGCGGCGTCGCAGCCGAACTTCCCGACGTTGCCGGCCTTCGGCCGCATGCGGGAGCGCAGGGTCACGTTGGTGCCACGCATCGCCGCACCCAGGGTGTCGGTCAGCGACAGGGTGTCGGCCATCACCGCGGTGTAGCGGTGCGGGGCGGTGCCCTGGTTGTCGTCGATGTAGACGGCCTGGGCGGCCTGTTTGGTGCCGAACTGGAAGGTCAGTTCGCCGAAGATGTTGCCGTCGACGAGGCGGATCCCTCCGACGTCCCACTTGATGCGGACCTTCGACGCCCAGGCAGGGACGGCGATGGTGTAGGTGACGCCGGAGGGGAAGTTCTGCCAGGTCTCGGTCGTTCCGGAGATCTCCACCAGGGGCCCGGGGTAGAACAACGGCAGGAGCTGGCGTTCCCGGCGCGGGTTGGCGACCTGCCGCAGGTCCACGATCACCGCGTTCGTGACGGTGGCGGTGGAGGCGGGCAGGTCGATGCGGGCCAGGGGGATAGCGGAGTATCCGGACGGCACCGTGGTGGCACTGCTGGACACGTTGGAGATCACCTCGAAGAACACGATCGGGTCGGTCTCCGGGTCGCGGGTGCCCTCGTACTCCGGGTCCTCCACCCGCAGGACGATCATGTCGGAGCGGGCGGAGCCGCCGGTGGCGGCGATGCCGACGCTGGTGTCGGTGCCGATGTTGTACGCCGCGTAGTGGCCCTGGACCGACGACACCTTGCCCGCGATGACCGCGGACCCGTCCGAGATCTGCACCCCCGCCCCGGGCGTGGACAACTGGGACACCTTCATGTCCAGGCCGGTGGTGACGCCTTGGTTGTCCCGCGCGAGGTCCTTGACCATCATGCGGAACTGCTGCGCGGTGTGGCTGGCGCCGGTCGTCATCATCGGCACGGGGTGCAGCGTCATCAGGGCCTCCTACAGGGCCTTGTAGGCGGGCCACCAGGTGACGGCCAGCGTGCTGGTCAGGGTGGGGTCGGTCGCAGCCCACGCGATCTCGTTCGGGCCCGGGGTGAGGCGGAACAGGTCGATGCGGGACTGCGGAGTCATGGGGGCGCCGCCGCCGTTGTTGCGCAGCACGGTCCGCCAGCCGGGCCGGGTGTCGATCTCCACCCATTCGCCGTCGGCGAGGGTGGTCTGCACCGTGATCGAGACGCCGGATTCGACGTGGGTGATGGACGGGTTGGCGCACGGCCCGTTCACGCGGAGCAGCGGCCACGTGGGCGCGGTTCCGGCGACGCTCAGGAAGGAGGGCCGTCCCACGGCGAAGGGGTCGCCGGCGATGGTGAACGGGGGGACGATCGGCGCGGTGAACCCGCCGTGGGAGAGGATGCCCAGCGGGATGCTGGTGGTGTCCGGCTCGTCCGCGTAATAGAGGTGGTCCTGGCCCTGGAATTCGATGTCCAGGGGGATCCAGCCGTGGATGGACTTGGTGACGTCCGGCTCCAACTTGCGCAGGCGGCCCCGGACGACCCGGGTGGGCCGCCCGGGGAACTTCAACCTGAGGCTCATCGTCAGCCCGCCGGAGCCACGCACTCCTGCGCTGTCCGCATCAGCCTGCAGGGCGGCCAGGGTGTCCAGGGCCCCGGCCTGGTTCCCGGACTGGCTGATCCCGGCGTCGATCCTCAGGGTGCGTCCGCTGTAGTAGTCGGCGCCGATCCACAGGCCGTCCTCACCCGGGGGTTCGACGTCCTGGGACCGTACGGACGGCTGCCCGAGTCCTTCGATGGTGGCGATCCGTACGGAGGTGCCGCGGCCGATGAGGACGCTGCCGAGCTGGTGCTGGCCGTCCTCGAGTTCGATGGGCGTGCTCATTGGCCTCTCGCCCCCACTCCCCCGCGGGCGAGGCGCCGCAGCTGGTAGCCGTTGTGTGCGTCGACCTTGCGGGCGGTGTCTTCCGCGTTCCCGCCGGAGGTGACCTGCCAGGTCTGTGAGCCGATCAGCGGTCCCTGTTCGCGGATGATGACGACCCGTCCGGCGTTGGCGTCGGTGAGGCCGACGCCGAAGCGGGAGGCGACGTCACGCAGGACAGGCATCGCGTGGCGGCGTTTGTTGGCGCCGAGTGGCAGGTAGGCCTCGCCGCCAGTGGACGGCTCGGCGAAGGTGACCGCGCCGCCGCGGGTGGCGTAGATACCGGACCGGATACCGCCGTCCGCGTACGCCATGCCCTTCTGCGCCTTGCCTAGGTCAGCGAGGAAGCGAGTCGATCGGGAGCCGAGCGCCGTCTTGATCTGGGAGGTGGCCTTGGTAGCGGTGGCGATGATTTCGTCCTCGCCGAGACCGGTGGTGGCCGCGACGTCGTGGATGCCCGTCTTGGAGTTCTTCACCGCGGCAATGATCGACACCAGCGACTGGACCTGGTCGGGGGTGAGCGCGTTGTTGGCGCGCTTCGCGGCCGCGTTCGCTGCGGACGCCTTCTTGCTGTCCGAGGCAGCGCTGGCCGCGAGTTGCTGGGCCGCCTCGTCGTTCTGCGCCGCCAGTTGTCCGGCCAGATCCCCGAAACCCTGCGCGGCCAACTTGGCGAGGTTCTTCGCGAACAGCTCCTGATTTCCGGTCGCGTGATTGAGCTGCACCTTGTAGTCGGTGAGCGACGCGCGGGCTTCCTTGGCCAGCTGGCGCAGGGCGATCGACATCTGCGCGATGTACTTCTTCGACCCGTTCGCCATCTTCTTCGTGAGGGCCACGCCGTCTTTGCCCATGGAGGCGAGGGCTTCGGCGACGTCGCCGCCCGCAGTTGCCGCGACCTTCTCCAGGTCCCGGTTCCAGGCCGCGGTGGCCCTACCGGCGGAGATGAGCTTCTTCTCCACGGCGCCGACGTCGAAGTAGTTGACCTCCTTGGTCGTGGTCTTCCCCTTGACCTTGACCTTCACCTTCTTGGTTTTGTTGCCAGCGGATCCGGCGTCGGATGCGGAGTACAGGGAGCCGGTGGTGGGGTCGTAGCGCCAGTCGGTGACGGAGCCTTGGGCGTTCCACTGGATGTCGTCCGGGTTGCCCCCGAGGCGGCGTACGGTCTCCTCCGCGATCGCGCGGGAGCGGGGCCGCTTGGAGGACGCGAACGGAATGTAGGCCTCGCCGCCGGTTTCGGGTTCGGCCCACATTCGGTAGGTGGGCTGGGCGATCTGCGCGACGTGGTTCTCCCGGCCCATGCCGCCGTCGGCGAACCGCTGCAGGCGGGCGCCGGCGTAGATGTTGCCGTCGGCGGAGCGGCCTGCGGTGGAGCCGTAGTAGGTGCCCGACGGGGGGCCGCCCGGGCTTCCCTTGATCTTGTACACGGTGGTATAGGTGACCGTCACCGAACGGTTCCTGAGTCCGGCGATCGCGGAGGCCAGCGAGCCGACGTTCGCGCGCTGCGTGCCGGTCGGCACGCTGATCACGACATTCTTCCCCTTGGTGTCCCTGATCTTGAATCCGAGGGCCTCCAACTGCTGACGGGCTTCGGCGGTCGGGGCTTTCATCGTGATGGTCTTGCCGTTGGTGGAGGCGACCTTGCTCTTCACGGCCTCCAGGTCGGCGATGGCGTCCTGCGTCGTCGCGTTGATCGCGAGGGTCTTGTCCTTCAGGCCGTCACGCTTGCCCTTCAGGGCGTCCAGGCCCGCGCCTGCGGCGCCGGTCTCCGCGGTGACTTTGAACTTGCCGTCCTTCAGCTGCACGACCTTGAAGCCGAGGCTCTCCAGCATCGACACGGCGTCGCTGGTCAGCGCGGACACGGTGACCGACTTGGCGTTCGGGGTCTTCTCGATGGCGGAGATAACCGAGTTAAGGCCCGCGATGGCGTCCTCGGTGCGCATCTCCAGGGTGACGGATTTCTTCTCCGGGATCTTCAGGTAGGAGTTGGCGAGCGCTTCCGCCTGCGCCTTGGTCAATCCCATCGCGTCGGCGGCCTGGATGAACGCGGTCCGGCCCTCGGTGTAGATGGCGTTGACCTGCTGCCACGACTTTCCCTGATCTCGCGCCGATGCTGCGGCGGCGTCGGTGTTCGCCGCCAGGTCGGACAGGACCTTCTCCGCTTCACGGGCCTTGCCTGAGCCCAGGTCGAGTTCCCCGTTCTGCATCTTCAGGACGCCACCGAACTTCCCGGAGGCTTTCTGTACATCGTCCAGGGACTGTTCGAACGCGCTCATGGCGGAGGCGCCGGCCCGGTTGACGTCGTTGAGGGCTTGCAGGCTTTGGCGGAGGCCGTCCGCAGAGGCTTTCTGGTCGGCGAGTTTCGCGGAGGTGTCCTGCGCGGCCTGCCCGAAGATGCCCATGGACTGGGCGGCCAGTTCCTGCTCGAAGGCCTGGTCGGCCAGGGCGGACTTGTAGTCGCCGAGTTGGGCGCGGAGTTCCTTCCCGGACATGCCCTGCTTGCGCATCGCCTCGGCGACCCGCTCGAAGGCGGCTGCCGCGATCTCGCCCTTGCCGCCCCGCACCAGGTTTGCGAGGGATTTGTCGACCGCGTCGAGGTCCTCCTTGGCTTCCTTAACGGGGGTGGAGTCCATCCCGACGAGCTTGGTGAGGAACTGCTGCGTCTTGTCCAGGTTGGAGGGCCGGGCCAGGGTCCGCAGGCTCTCCCCCAGCCCTTCCAACTGGGGGCCGAACGCGCGCAGGGCTTCGCCGGTGACCTTCCCGGTCTGCCCGAGCTCCCCGAGGCTCGTGGTGAGCTTCTCCACGTTCGGCGGGGCTTCCTTGCCCATCTTGGACAGGCTGGACAGGACTACAACGACCGCGGCGATCCCGGCGACGATGATGGATGCCCGCGCGGCGACGCCGAGGGACATGAACGCCGCTCTCAAGCCGGCCAGGCCGCCGCCCGCTGCGGCCGCGGTCGTGCCGAGCGCGGCGATCCGGGCCTGGACGGCTGCCATGCCACCCGCCAGTGCCGCCATGCCCGCTCCGGACAGCTGCAGGAGTTTCAGGGCGGTGGCGACCTGAATGATGATGCCGACCAGCTCGGGTGGCAGCGCGGCCACCAGGCGGGCTGCTGCGGTGACCAGGGTGAGCATGGTTGGTCCGGCTTCGGATGCGGCCTTCAGTAGCATCACCACGGCGTCTGAGATCGCGCTGAGGGCTTCGCGGGCGGCGGGCCCGTTGGTGCGGGCGTAGTCCATGAACTGGGCGAGCGGCCCGGACTTGAGAGCGCCGCCTTCGGACAGGACCCGCAGGAAGTGCATGACCTTGTCGGTCATTGCGTCGAGCTGGCGGTCGGAGAAGTCCGCGAAGCGGTTCGCCATCGCATCGAATCCGGGCGTGGCCATGGCGCCGCCCGCGACGGTGGTGAGGCGGTCCAGCTGCGCGGATGCGGACTGCACGTGCGGGGTCAGCCGGGGAATGATCTGGTCGAGGACGGTGATGCCCTGTGTGAGGGGCTTCATCGTCCAGGTCGCCATGTCGTCGGACCAGTCGGAGAAGTTGCCCTTCAGCCGGGAGACGGCGATCGCGGCTTTCTGGGCTTCCGGCGGCAGTTCGGCGAGCGCCCGCTGGTAGGTGAGCTGCGCGGTGATCGCTTCGGTGCTGGCCTTGCCGTGCTCACTGACCGCGTCCTGGTACTTCTTCTCCGCGTCGGCGACCTGGCCGAGGCGCTCTACCTGGCCGCCGATGGCGATGCCGAAGGCGGTCGCGCCCACCGCGGCGGATCCCAGGGCGCCTCCCAGCGGGATGAGGGCGGTACTCAGGCCGGCGGTGAGCGGTACTGCGGCGGTGGCCAGGCCGGTGAAGAGTGCGAGGAGTCCGCGCACGGACTGGCCGGCCTGCTGGTTGGAGGCGGTGAGCCCGCCGACGCGTCCGCGGAGGTCTCCGAGGCGGCCGTTGACATTGGTGAGGGAGCCGTCCAGGTCGTCGAGGTCGCTGCGGAAGGTGCGGGTGCCCGTCGACAGGTCGTCCAGGCGGGTGCGGGCCCGTCCGGCGGCGGTGCTGATGCGGCGTACGGCGGACGCGGTCAGGACGGCTTGGGTCTGGAGTTCCTCGAGTTCGTTCTTCGCTTCGCGGGCGGCGCGCTGGAGGGTGTTGAGGGAGTGTGCGGTGTCCTGGGATGCGCTCTGCAGGGCGGCAAGGCCGGCAGTTCCGTCGACGTTCAGGCCGACGGTGATGGACTGGTCGGCGCCAGCGGCCGTGACGGCGGCGGTGACCTCATCGCGCAGATGGTCGCCGTCGACATCGAGGCGCACGGTGAGGGCTTGTCCGGAGGCGCCGGCGAGTGCGGCCTGGATGTCGCTGTGCAGGTCGGCGTCGTCGATGTCAAGGCGGACTCTGAGGCCCTGCCCGGATCCTGCTGTGGTGAGGGCCGCGTTGACATCGGACCGCAGATGGCCGGCGTCGATGTCGAGGCGGACGGTGATGTCGTTCGCCGCGGCGGCCCGTAGTTCAGTGAGTGCCTGTTTGGCCTCGTTGATGCGGTCGCGGAGTTTGCGGGCCTCCTTGGCGCTGTCGCGTAGTGTGCCCTTGAGGTCGGATCCCTGCCCGGTCAGGCGTACGGACAGATTCCACTCGCTCATGGAGGCCCTCCCCTCGGTCGGTCAGTGGTGGTCGCGGGCGAACTGCATGGCTTGGTGGACGCTGGTGGGAATCAGGGCGACCTTGACGCCGTGCCCGTCGTCACCCTCGGGGACGGTCTTGCGCTTGTCCTCGATGAGTTGGCATCCGATGCAGCGGTGGGTGACGGCCTGGTAGGCGTCCTCGTCGCCGTCTGCCTGCTCGTCCCACTCCTCATGCCGGGTGCCGCAGTGCGGGCACACGGTGTGCTGGTAGGCCTGGTAGGCGCGGGCTTTGCGGCGGTCGAGGTCGGACCAGGTGCCGTCGCCGTGGCCGCGGAACTGCGAGTGGGGGATTCCCCACCGATTGCAGAGCTCCATCTCGGCACGGAAGGCGGCATCATCCGTCAGCCTTTTCCCAGGTCGGTCCGCTTGTGGAGCTGGACGGACCAGGCGGCCTGCCACAGGTCGTGGGCGTCTCCAGACGACCAGGTGGCGAGGTACTTGGCGGCGGCCTCGACGGGCATGCCGTCCAGGGAGGCGGCGGAGATGACGGCCGGAGCGAAAGTTTCCATGTGCCACTCGCGGCCTGCGGATTCGTCTTCCTCGGTGGCCGGGTGTGCCGCCTGCAGCTTTTCCAGGTCCTGGCGCTCGAGGGCTTGGAAGGTGAGCACGATCGTCTTGCGGTCGTAGACCTTCTTCAGTTCGTCGGCCGCGGCTTGGGCTTCCGTTGCGTTCTTCTCGACCAGGGAGCGCGCTTCGGGATCGGTGTCCGCCAGAAAGTTGTCGCGGTAGGCGGTCAGGCGCTGGCACTCCTCCTTCGCTTCCAGGTACCTGGCGCGCAGTTCGGAGTCCTCGCACAGCCGAAACGTCCGCGTTGGCCGCTTGACCGCGTCCAGACGCTTCTGGAGGGCTTCCCACTTGCTGGTGGTCGTCGTCATGTCGATTCCTTTGGGAAGGCCCGGCCGGGCGCGCGGCGCCCTTCCCAGACACGCCGGGGCCCGGCCGGGGGCTTGAGGAGGTGGGGTCAGCCGCCGGGCGTGGTGGTGGTGACGTTGACGGCAGGGCTGGTGCCGCCGGTCAGGCCGGCCGCGGAGGCGGTCATCTGTGGGACGTCGACACCGTCGTAGGCGCCGCCGAAAGTCACCGTCACCGGGGTTCCCGGGTGGGGTCCGCCCGCGCACACCACGTCGCCGGGCGCCAGGTTGGACAGCGCCACGAGAGCGGACTGCACCGCGGCCGCGTTCGCGTCGAACGCGATTCCGGCGGTGGTCTGCCCACTCCAGGTGAGCGTGTAGGTGCCGCCCGTCGGGGTGCCGGTGATCGTGACGGTCTGCACCTCGTCGGTGCCCGCGGCCGGGACGGTGGCGTTCTGCAGCGGACGGTCGGTGATGACGAACTGCACGTTGATCTTCGCGGCCTCGTTGTCCGTGCTGTAGCCCTTGGAGTTGGAGGCGACCTTCACGGGGAAGACCTCCAGGCCCTTGGCCCCGGGAACGTCTCCCTTGGAGAAGACGCACATGTACCCGGTGGTGCCCTTGGCGAGGTCGGTCTCGATGTCGTCGAGGGTGTTGTCCTCGTAGAAGCCCAGGGAGCTGTCGGCGGCCTGGTCGTCGCCGTCGATCTTCGCGACGAACGTGGTGCCCATGTCCGGGGTCTCGATGGGCTGGTTCTCGAGGTTCCAGCCGTCGATGGTGTGGATGCCGTCGGTCAGGTCGTTTCCTGCGCTGATCTCTGCACGAGTCGGAAGAAGATCCGTCGATGCGATCGTCGGCAGGAACTTGAATTTGGTTGTGCTCTTGCGGTTGAACCTCATGGTGGCCCCTCGCGGATCGGGGCCAATCGTGGGGCCCCTGCTACACGTGTGTCGGTGTGGCGGCCACCTGTGGTGGTGGCGTCCGCGTGGGGTCCCGCCGCGGTGCGGTGATTGCCTCCCTGAAGAGGGTCAGGCGCCGGTCTCCTCGAGGAAGAACCGGTAACGGATCACACTGGTGATGATGGCATCTCCCGCGTCGGACGTTCCCCCGGGTTCCCGGGCCTCCCGGCGGTCGCAGTGCACTCCGGGAATGGTCAGAGGGTGCTGGTAGCCGGGCGTTCCGTCGGTGCGGCGCTGGATGACCTTGCGGCCGCGGTCGGCCAGCCACTGCGCCTGTTCGCCGCCGCCGCGGGTGTCGTCGTCTCCTTCGGCCGGGCCGGATACGAACGTCGCCTGGTAGGCGGAGATGGCGGTGGTGTGCCGGTCGGCCAGCGTGTGGTCGTCGGTCAGGTGGTCCAGCGGGTCCAGGAGCGTGTACGGCGGCGCGTACGGCGTGCCGGTGGCCGGGTTGATGGGTACGGTGCGCTCCCCGACCGGCTTCCCGGTGACCAGCTCCAGGAGTTCGATGACGGCCTTGGTGACGGGCTCTCGGTCGATCATCATCAGCTCCCGAAGATGCGGTCGCAGGCGGCTTTGAACGGGTCGATGATGATCTCCTCGAGCTCGTTGACCGACGGTTCCACGTGCGGGAACGGGGGCTGCCGGAAGAAGCGGCCGAGGCTGTCGTACATGTTCATGTAGCCGTACTCGAGACGCCGTCCCTGCGGAGCGCGGGTGCCGATGGTGACTCCGCCGCCGTCCGGCACCGGGAACGGCTCCGGCTGCCACGACCCGCGGTAGTCGCCGGAGATGACGTTCGGCCCGGGCCTGCCCGACGCCCGCTCCATGATGAGCGCGCGCAGGAGGCGGCCCTGCTGCTGCACAGTGCGGTCCACCTCCGGTCCGACGCGGTCGGCGGCCGTGTTCAGCCGTTCGGCGAACTGGTCCAGGTCCATCAGGTCACCTGCCTGGTCTGCTGGATCTGGTCCAGGGCGGTCGTGCGGACGACGGCGATGGTTCCGGCGCCGCCCGGGTCCTGGACCCGCCACTTGCGGCCGAGAAGCGCCAGGTCCCCGCCCTCGTGGATGGCGACGACGGAGACGATCTGGTCCTTCTCCGCGACCGGGGCATCGAGGGGGGTGAGGAGCCGGTACTTGGAGCGCGTCTCGGGCGCCCACGGCAGGTTGGCGCCGGGGATGGCGATGACTTCGGCGGCCGTGCCGGCGGTCTGGACGGCTCCGCGCCCCTCGTAGAGGGTCTCCGGCTCCGGATAGGTGTACTGGCCGGTCTCGGTGTCGAAGACACGCGGCCCGGTGCTGGGGTCGGTGATGCGTACGGTGTCCCAGGGGATCAGGTCCTCGATGACCTGGGTGATTGCGGTGAAGTCCAGGGCCATCAGTCGCCTGCCTTCCCGCCGCGCGCCCACTCCGTGAGGACGGCGAGCATCGACCGGGCGGTGGCGCCCGGGCCGCCGCCGTAGTCGGACCGGTTCAGCGACTCCTGGTCCAGCAGTACGGGGTCGACTTGGGCGAGGAACGCGGCCACGATGTCGCCGGGCGTCTGGCTGACCCCGACGGCGACCTGGGCGAGGCCTTCGAACGCTGTGTTCTTGGGGTGTCGGGTGTGCAGGACCAGCCGGGGCAGTGAGGCCGCGATGTCGTGCTCGAGGACGTACCCGGTGACCAGGCCGTCGGACAGGGGGGTGCCGTCCAGGGCGATGGTGGCGTGGCCGGGCTGCGCGTCGATCCGTACGCCGCGCGCCTGCGGCTCGGACGGAGTGGCCATCACTCGTCGCCGCTCTTGCGGATCTCGGACTGGTTGACGATCTGCTGCGCCGACGTGATCAGTCCGTTCTGGTCGATCCACGACAGGCCTTCGCTGCAGGACAGTGCGAGGGAGACCTCTCCGTCCTTGTCGACGACCTTCGCGATGACGAGAGCGGACGACACGAGGTCGCCTTCGTCCATCTCCAGGGTGTTCCCCAGGCCGTCCAGGATCGGCCCCATGGGCTGTTCGGTCATAGGAGGGCTCCGGACATGATGTCGGTACGGCCAGCGATATCCAGGCGGGGCAGCAGTTCCCGCTGGCAGTTCGGATGTGCCACGGGGTGGGCGAGGGCGTCCTGCACGGTACGGATAGTCCGGTTGGCCTTGTCCTCGTCGTCGTGCGACGTCCATCCACAACCAGCGCCGTCACGGATCTCCACGAACGGCGTTCCGAGCTCATCCTGGGCAGTGTGGGCGGCGCCGGTGTTGGCGGTGGTGACGGCCTGCCAGGTGACGGCTGCGGACGCCCACGAGTCGACGGGGTGCCGGGCGTTGTTGGCGTAGACGACGGTTCCTAGGGGATGGTCGCGACGTAGGGCGGCGGTGTCGACGCGGAGGCTCTGCGGGTCGCGGGCGGCGTCCTGGGCCGCGCGGAGGAAGGCGCGGGCGCGGCGGAGGGCTTCGCGGATGCGGGAGGTGAGGTCGGCGTAGTACTGGGCGGAGATGGTGGTGATGGCGTCGCGGTGCCGGGCGGTCCACCCGAACCGGGAGAGGGGCCGGTCGGCGCGCTCCAGGATCTGCCAGGCGCCTTCGCGGTAGACGAGGGGCAGGTCGGTGGCGGCCCAGCGTTCGACGAAGGACATGGCGGCCCGATCGAAGGCGGCGAGGGCCTGGTTGAAGGCGGCGACGGCGGCGCGGACGCGGGCGTTGGCGCCGCGGCTGGGCCCGGGCCGGATCGTGGCGAGGGCGGCGAGGAGGGCGTTCTGGGCGGTGGCGAGGATGCCCCAGGCGCCGGTGAGCCGGGTGGTGGCGTTGGTGATGAACCCGATGAGGCGCTGACGGAGGGTGCGTCCGCGCCGTACGGGGGTGCTCATCGGCGGGGCCGTTCAACCAGGTACAGCACCCCGAGCGCCGTGTCGCCGCTGTCGCCGCTGTCGCCGGCGGGGTCGTCGGGCGCGGGCGAGGCGCCAGACTCCAGGAGTGCGATCTCCCGCTCGTACGCTCGGATGTTTTCGCTGATGGAGACGGAGACGACGCTGGAGACGTTGACGGTGGCGACTTGGGCGCGCAGGTCGGCGAGGCGTTCGTTGAGGACCTCAAGGGCGACGGCGCGTGCGGTGCCGAGGCGCGTGTAGCGGGTGTTCAGGTCGGTCAGGTCGGTGGCCCTGCCGAGTTTCGAGATCAGCCACGCTTGTACGGATGCGTCCACGGGGCGTCCTTCCAGGGGCGGTGGGAAGAAGTGGGTGCGCGGGTGCGGGCCCGCCCTGTTGGCGCCCCCACCACAGGGGGCGGGCCCGCACTCCGCTAGTCGCCGCTGTCGCCCTCGCCAGCGGCGTCCCGGCCCCGGGCCGGCTTGGTGGCCGCGGTCTTGCGTGCGGCGGTCTTCTTGGCTGCCGGGGCGGCCTGGGGGTTAGCGTCGCCGGAGGTTTCCGAGGCGTCGCCAGAGGCGCCGTCCGGGCCGTCGCCGGTGCCGGCTGTCTTGGGCGGGCGGGGCAGCTTCCCGTCGACCCAGGCGGCCCGGCTCGTCACCAGGGCGGCCAGGCGCGGCTCCGGGCAGGTGCCCGGGTGCAGCGTGACCGACTGGCGGGTCTCCGGGTCCGTGACGTACACGGTTGCTGCGAGCTGTGCGGCCATGGGTCACCACACCGTCGCAGCGATGTGGATGTCCGGGGTGTACATGACCGGCAGTGCGGCCGCGGCGCCCTTCGTCCACACCTGGACCGGGTCGTCCTGGTAGCCGGAGGTGACGATGATGCCGGGGGCTTCCTCGCGGTCGATGGCGGGGTTGCCGCCGCTGGAGAGGACGATGCCTTCGGCGGTGAGCCCGTACTGGGTCTCGGCCATCTGGCGGGCGTCCGGCGGCAGGAGGAAGAACATGTTCTCCGGCAGCGGGCGGGCGTCGGTTCCGTCGTCCAGGGGGATCTTCACGTCGTAGGTGACGACCTGCGGCAGTCCGTACCGGGCGCGGACCGTGTTGACCTGGTCCTGCGCGAGGACCGCGGTGGGGATCGTGGACGCGGAGTTGACGCTGTTGTAGTAGGCGGCCCGGTAGGAGTCGTTGCCCAGCATGAGCGCCCACGTGGTGTACGAGGTGAGCGCCCGGGAGGGTGCGGGGGCTCCGGAGTCCCGCAGGACCTTGATCCACCGCATCTCGTCGGCGAGGATGTCGGCCGTCGGGTCGGTCCAGTCGACCGGAGCGGTCGGCATGTTCGCCGAGGGGACGTTGTGGTTGGCCTCGATGGTCAGGCCGTTCTCCCCGGTCAGGGTGAACTTCCCGTCGACGAGGAGGTCGCCGGCCGCGAGTTCCATGCGGTGGCGGACGGACAGGACGTGGGCTGCGGCGTCGTCGTAGATGGATTCGACGAGGTCGTCGCCGTCCATGCCGCGCTGCACGTTCTGGAGGATGGTCTCCAGCTCGCTGATGATGTACTTCTGGCCGAGCGGCAGGAGCTTGCCCTCGGTCACCCAGCGGGTGATCTCCCGGGAGGCGACCTTGGTCTGGGCGTCCCACGCGCGGTAGGAGGCTGCGGCCACGCGCCGGTTGCCGCCGCGGATCTGGTACTTGACCGAGTTGACGGTCCGCTCGGGGATCACGGACTGGGTGAGGAGGTAGTCGGCCGGGGTCTGGATCTCCCGGACGAACGCGTTGATCTCCGTCGGGTTGATGCCCCGCAGGAGGACCTCAAGCATGTCGTTAGGCATGGGGGGTCCCCTCTCAGACCTTGTAGACGAACTGGGTGTTGGAGCCGGTCGGCACGTCGGTGGGGTCGAACGCGACGGGCAGCTTGGCGGGGTTGATCTGGCCGTGGACCATGAGCGGGGCGGCGGCCTTGGTGGCGCCGGGGTAGAACGACACCTCCATGAAGAGGAATCCGGCGAAAACGTCGGTGCCGTCCGCGGGGGCCGCGGTCCCGCCTGCGGTGGTGGTGGCGATGGTGATGTCCGGGGTGGTGCCGCCGGTGAAGCTCTCGGTGGTCGTCGGCGCGGCGACGTTCTCACCCAGCTGAGTTCCGCCCCAGGTGAGCGTCCACGGTCCGCCGGCCGAACCGGTGACGACCACGTCGCCGGGGGCGATGTTGGACAGCGCCTCCAGAGCGGTCTGGACCTGGGCTGCGGTGGCGTTGTAGGCGAGCGCGGCGGTGGTCTGTCCGGACCAGGTGATGGTGAACGTTCCGCCGGTCGGGCCGCCGGTCACGGTCAGGGTCTGGACCTCGTTGGTGACCGCCGCGTACGGGGCGTACAGACCCGATGCGGTGATCTTACCGAGGGGGATGCCCGACTTCAGCTTGCGCTCCGGCTGGTAGGCGGACGCCGCAGTCCAGTGGAGGTTCTCGTCGAACTGGGTGAGGTCGAGGGTGACGGTCTCGTTTGCTTCGATGCCGAGCATGCTCATGAGCCACGGGCGGCCGACAGCGAGCGTCTCGGTGCTGGTGTACGGCTGGATGTCCACGCCGTAGCCCCTTTCGCGAAATACGCGGGTGTGTGTGAGGGCACCGGTTGGTGGTGCCGTCCACGTGGGGTCAGGGCGTGGTCCCTACGGTGGTGCCGTTCTGGGGTCAGTCGGTGTCCGGTGCGCGCAGGCCCCGGTCGATGGCCATCTTCCGGGCGCGTTCCTTCACGGCGTCCTTCCCGCCGGTGGGCTGGCGGGGTGCGTTGCCTCCGGCCGGCGCCCCGGACGGTGCGGGGGGAAGGGTCTGCGGGGCGGCGGCGGTGCCGAACAGTTCCGGGCGGCGCTGCTTCAACTTCGCTGCGGCGTCCGCCACAGCGGCCGGTTCGGCGTCGGGGGTGTCACGCAGGTCCCGCTCCAGCATGGCCAGCGCGTCCTGGAGGTTCGGGGCCGATACCTGGCCCTGGTCGTCGAGGACGTCGATGGCGCCGATACGGATGAGGGCCTGCTCCCGCAGCAGGGCCCGGCGGTCCGCGGCGATCTGGGCGCGTTCGCTGTCGACGGTCTGCCGGTCGCTCTGGAGGGCCTGCTGCTGCCGCTGGATTTCCTCCTGGCGGCGCTGCTCCTCGGACAGCTGCTGCTGGCGGGCCTGTTCGGCCTGCTTGAACACGTCACCGAACCGGGCCGGGTCGAAGGAGTCGGGGTCGATGCCTGCGGCTTCGGCTACCTGCCGGAAGGCGGCGCGGCGGCCCTCTTCCTTCTCGTCCTTCATGATGACGTTGAGACGGCGCTGGGTGAAGGTGACCTTCTCTTCGTCCGGGTCCACGGCGGGCGCAGGCGGTACGGCAGGTGCTGCGGGAGGCTGCTGGCCGGTGCGGGCGGCGAGCTCCGCTGGCGTCGGCACGGCGGCGGGAGGTGCGGCCGGGTCGGTGGCGGTGCCGGAGTTGTAGAACGTGGCGAGGGCAGCCACGCCGGTGTACGGGTGGGCCCATCCGGTACGGGCTACCGGGCCGAGGCGGTGCTGCGCGGGGCGACGCATGTGTGCAAGTCCTCCCAGACTCGTTTCAGGCCCCGCGCCTAGATCCAAGTTGAGCACAGGAATCACGTGGTGTTCCCCCCGCTTCCCTCGGGCACCAGATC
This sequence comes from Streptomyces sp. NBC_00878, assembly GCF_026341515.1. NCBI lineage: Bacteria > Bacillati > Actinomycetota > Actinomycetes > Kitasatosporales > Streptomycetaceae > Streptomyces > Streptomyces sp. NBC_00878. The sequence goes on from NZ_JAPEOK010000004.1 coordinate 17,234, forward strand.
CGGGTCCTCATCGAGGCCCGTACCGGCGCCGGTGGGCGGCAGTTGCACGGCGGGTGCTTCGGGCTCTTCGGGGGCCTGTCGGCCGAGGAAGTCGGCTACCTCGTCGGTGTTGCCGAGGGCGTCGGCGAGCATGCGGGCGTCCTCGAAGGAGCGGGCTTCGATCTGCTTGATCTCCTCCTGGGCGTCCTCGATGGGCCAGCCGGATTCCTGGAGCATGCGGATCGCGGTCTCCAGGCTGATGACCTTCGCCGCGTAGGCGTCGGTGACCTGCTGGAGGACGGCGGCCTTGTCGGTCGGCGTGTACGGTCCGCGCTGGATCCGGGCCGGGAGCGGCTTCACTCCCGCCCAGTCGGGGTGCTGGCCGGCGAGGAACAGCCGGATGACGAACTTCGGCAGGAGCCGGTCGGCGTGGTCGCGGGCCAGGCGCATCGCGGAGATCAGCGAGTCGAGCGGGCCCAGGGACAGTTGGAGGGCGTAGCCGGAGGGGACCTTGGAGGGGTCGACGGTGCCGAGGGCGACGGGCGGGATCCGTACGACGTTCGCGGCCCGGTCGGCGAGGTGGTGGACCTGGCTGCGGAGTTCGGCGAGGTTGTTGCTGGTGTCGACGGTGGTGAGGGCGCCGCCTTCGCCGAGGGTGAGGACCAGGCCGGGGGCGACGCTGTACTTCTGCTGCGCGCTGATGGCCTTCCCGGAGATCCCCAGGATCGGGGCGCCGGTGGTGGCGGAGGCGCGGGAGGAGTCGGTGTCCGATCCGGCGAGTTCGTCGAAGACCTGCAGCGCCTTGGCCAGGGACGACTGTCCCCAGTGTTCTCCGGCGGGCGGGGGCGTGTTGGGGACGTGGATGACCGGCACGAAGTCGATGAGCATGTCGAGCCGGTCGAGGACTTCGCCCTGGTCGCTGGTCGCGAACTGGGCCTTGTCCATGGGAAGGCTGTCGACGTCGACCGGGGCCTTCAGGTCGCCGAGTTCCCAGGTGGCGTCGGTGAGGTAGCAGGTCTTGTAGGAGGGGGTGTCGCTCCACGCGTACATGCGGGTGATGGACCCGTTGCCGTCCAGCTGGTCGCCCTGGCCGAGGACGGGGGCGGGCGGCTGGTCGGCGGCGGCGGAGAGGACGTCGGTGCGGATGGGCCGTCCGGTGCGGTCGACTCCGCTGGACGTCTGGGGGCGGATCCAGTCGAGGTGGTAGGTGATGCGGCGCAGCCGGGCGGGCAGGTGGCGGGCCTTGTCCTCGGGGAGCTCCCACGCGAAGTGAATCTTGTCGGGGTAGTCGGATCCGTCGTCGTCCTCGCCCAGGACGGGGAAGTAGAAGCCCGGGTCGTAGACGCGGACGCGTGCGCGCTGCTTGTCGGCGTCCCAGTAGAGGAGGTAGACGCCGTCGCCGAGGCCGACGGCTTTGCGTTCGGTCTGCAGCATGCGCAGCGGAAGGAGTTCCTCATCGGCCCACTCGCGCAGCAGTGTCTGGAGGCGTTCCGCGGCCGCCGCGTCCGGGCCGCCGCCGGTGCCGGTCTGCTCGGCTCCGGGAACGGTGATGGTCTGCTCATTGCCCAGGACGTCGGAGGTCAGCTTGTCGACGAACATCGACGGGTCGCCAAACTCGCGCTTCTCCCGGGCCGTATCACCCTCGAGGAACGAAGTCAGCTCGCCGACCTGGTTGTTGTCGTAGGCGGTGAGGAGTTTGTAGGCGGCCAGGCGGCGTTCGTCTCCGGCGGGTACCCATGTCGCGGCGGCCTCGGGGAACGCCCGGCGGTGCGGCATGCCCAGGGAGTCGCTGTAGAGCGGCTTGTAGTTCAGCCACGACCAGCCGTCGATGATGGCCGACCTGACGCCGGAGAACAGGCCCACAGCAGTCCTTCCCGCTGATCCAGGCCCCGCGCCCGTGATCAGAGTACGGGCGTAGGGCCGGTGTCTTCCCCCGGCTACCGGCGGCCGCGCAGACGCTGGTCGCTGTAGTGCTGGCTGCCGAGGGCTTCCTGGGCCGGGTCAGCCAGCTCGGTCAGAGCGTGGACTGCGGCGTCCATGCGGTCGGGTGAGTCCATGCCGGGGATCCAGGTGACCATCTGGCCCTCGAGTTCGACGTGTTCACCGACGTGGTGGACCTTGCCCTGCTTGTACAACTGGGCTATCGGTTCGGCGCGCAGGCGCTTCCCCTGCTTGGCGTGCACCTCGATGATCGACGGCATCAACAGGCCGTTCGTCTCCCCATCGCGCTGCATCTCGCTCCATGCCTGGCGGACGACCTGGGCAGCCATGTCGCCGCCGAAGTTCTTCTCTACGACGATGGCGTCCGCTTGGCGGTCGATGGCCAGCTTGCACACCTCGGTCCCCCAGGCGTCGGCGCCCATGGTGCGGGACCGGTCGTCGAGAACGTAGAGGTCGCCTTCGCTGTCGCGGGCGGCGCAGACGAGGCCCACTTCGTCGTTGCGCAGGGTGTCCCCTCCTGCGTGGTCGACGGCGACGATGACCCGGGTGGGGGTGACGCCACGCCACGCTTCGGGCTTGATCCGGTGGCCAGTGATCCAGGCCCATTTCCAGACGCCGCCCTCGAGCGGGCGGGGCTTTTGCTGGTAGAGGGCGTACCAGACGCGTTCACCGACGGACTCTCGGATGTCGGCGAGTTCGGCTGCGTCGTACTGGTCGGGCCACAGGGGTTCGCCGATGGGCCGGTGCAGGGGGTCTTCGGTGCTGTCCGCGAGGGCGGGGAGGTCGATCTGCAGCCAGCGGTGGGGTTCGTGGGCGAGGAGCCGGCCGGAGAGGTCGTCTTCATGCCAGCGCGTGTTGATCAGGATGAGGGAGGCGCCGGGTGCGCGGCGGGTGAAGAACACGGACCGGTACCACTCCCAGATGCGTTCGCGTTGGGCGGGGCTGGCGGCGTCGTCGTGGCCTTTGAAGGGGTCGTCGATGATGCCGAGGTTGAAGCCTTTGCCGTTCAGGGCTCCGCCGACACCGGCAGTGACCATGCCGCCGCGGACGCTGGATCCGCGGCGCTGTTCGAGGTCGAAGCGGTTCGCGGCGTGGGAGGCGGGGTGGAGCTTGATTCCGAGGGTGGGTGAGTACTCCTTGAGTTGGTCGCGGACCCATCGGCCGTGGTCGTCGGCGAGGTCGGCGCCGTAGCAGGCGATCATGACGCGGTGTTCGGGGTGACGGCGCAGGTACCAGAGCGGTCCCCAGCGGGAGGCGCGCTGGCTTTTGCCGTGGCGGGGCGGGCAGGTCAGCATCACCTGCAGCCGCTCCCCTGCGGCGATCCGCCGGAACGCGCTGTCGATCATGTCGAGGTGGGCGGCCTGCTTCTCCCGGCCTTCGGTGAGGACGGCGGCGAGGGCGCCCGGTGAGCGGTCCATGGCCATCTGGCGTTCGATGCGGGCGAGTTTGGCGCGGGTCTCGGGGCGGGCCCGGGTGATGACGCGGCGCCGTTGGTCGGCCGGCAGGGATCGGTAGCGGGCCTCGAGGGACGCCTGGCGGTCAGGCGCTGTCGTCACCGTCGTCCTCTTCGTCGTCCTCCAGGTCATCGCCTTCGCCTTCGTATTCGTCGTCCAGGTCGGCGTCGGGGTCGATGACGGGGATCTCCGCGTTGTCGCGGTCGGAGATGTCGATGAGCGCCATGATTTCGGCTGCTTCGCCGCTGGAGAAGGGGATGGCGCCGCCGTCGGGGCCGCTGATCTCGGTGCGGACGGGGACCTTCAGACCGAACAGTTCGGTGATGTCGGCGATGAGCTTGCGGGCCTGCTCGTTGGCCTTCAGGTCGGGGTCGACCTCTGCGGTGGCTGCTGGCATGACGGACCGCAGGAGTTCCTCCAGGCGTGCTCCCTGGAGGTAGCGGTACAGCTGGGCGTCCTGGATCTCCAGCGCGTGGGCTTTCTTGATGGCGCGGGACAGGTCGGACCGGGCGGTGGAGGGCGAGATGTCGAAGTGGTCGGCGATCTGCGCGGCCGTACGGCCCTGGATCTTCATGACGAGCATCTCGCGGCGTCGTTGGGCGACGACTGCGCTCTTTGCTTTGGAAGGTGGCATGCGGTGGGGCTCCCGCGTCGTGTGTGGTTGTGGGCCCCGCGCCTGCCCCGATGATCGCTGATGGGCGTCTGTTTGTTCCCCCGGACCCCGGGCGTGAGAAGGCCCGGTACGCAGCCGGGGGGGGGTGGTCTACGTGCCGGGCCTTCGTGCTCGGGTGCCAGGGGGAGGGCGTCCCCGAGCGTCTTGGGGTGCTGCTGCCCTGTGGGGGTGCATATATGCGGGGTGCGCACGGCCCGGCTCCTGGACGGGCGCGGGGACACCGGGTCCGGGAGTGTTCGGGCCGTGCACTTCTGATGGTGGCCCAGGATCGGGCGTTTGTCCGATGCGCTTCCCCCTGCGCGATCAGTTCCAGGGTGCGGGGCCGCCGTTGGCCCAGGAGACGAGCTGGGTGCCGTCGACGAGGCGGATGGGCTGCGGGAGCATCGCGTTGGTGTCGCCAGCCTGCTGGGTGAAGGCTGCAGTGGTGACGATGACGGCCTGGTGGCAGTGGTGGATGTCGCGGTAGACGCCGTTGATGGTCTGCACGGTCTCGGAGCCGATGTTGTTGCCGTGCCGGTACTTCTTGCACTGGATGAGGATGCGGCGGCCGTCGGTGAGGTGGACCAGGACGTCGGCGCCGCGGTCGTTGGCCTGGCCGACGGCGTGTGCGGTGTGGACGGCGGGGTGTTCGTGGGCGAGTTCGGCGATGGCCTGCTCGAAGCGGGCCGGGGTGAGGCGGTGGAAGGCGTCGATGGTGCGGCGGCCGCGGGCGGGGAGGGCGGCCCGGCCGCGGCTGACCTGGTGGGCGCGGTGAATGATCGGGTTGAGCCAGCGGGGGCGGATGGCGCGGACGATGGCTGCGGCGGCGATCAGGATGCCGATGATGGCGGCTTGGACGGGCCAGGTGCGTATGCCGACGTAGAGGAGGAACGCGGTGAGGGCGGCTCCTCCCCAGGTGAGTTGGGGTAACGCGTTGCGTCGTCGGGGGCGGGTACGGGTCTTGCGGGGGCGGCGGGTCGGGGTGTGGGTGGCGGCCATGGCGGTCTCCGGTGGGTTAGCGGGCGGAACGCAGGTCGTTGCGGTTGGTGGCGATGAAGCCGGTGTTCTTGCTGTGGGCTTGGCGCCGGTCGACGTTGACGGTGCCGTTGAAGTGGTTGTGGATCTCGGGCGGGGCCGCCTCTACGACCTCCTTGGCGCTCTTCATGAGGCCCTTCAGGGCGAGGACGGGGAGGCCGATCGCGGCGGGGACGGCGACGATGCAGCCGCAGATCCAGGCGATGACGGTGGGGTTGGCTTCGCCGGAGGCCCACAGGATGCCGGTGACGGCTCCTCCGAGCATGGCGGTGAGGACGCTGGTGGAGAGGATCGTCGTGTTGAGGTCGACTGCTCTCTGGCTCATGGCGGGCCGGCCTGGCTGGGAGACGGGCGGGGCGGTGCCGATGGTCGGCGCGGGCACCGGATCCCGGTAGGACGTGGGGATGCGCGGCATCTGCTCAGCGGCGACGTCCTGGTTGGCGTCGCGCATGGTGTCTTCGATGTCGGCGAGGAACGCGGCGGCGGCCCTGCGGGTGTCGGAGAGCTGACCGGGCGTGGTGGTGCGGTGCTGCTGATAGGGGGTCACGGGGGCGGGTTCTCCTTGAGGCGGCGGGCGGTGAGGGTGGGTGTAGATACAGAAAGCCCCCGGGTACGACCCGGGGGCTTTCTGGTCGTGTGGTGGTGTCAGCCGGTGTCCGCCTCGTCGGCGCTGCCGGACTGCTCGTTGAAGTAGATGGCGGCGAAGCGCACAGCAGAGTCCTCGCTGAGGCCGGCCTTCTTGAGGCCGGAGATCAGCTCACTGATGTGGAGCATCGCCTCGTCCATCGGGGTCATCTTCAGGTCGGGGAACTCGTCCGGTTGCATGGGGAACCTCACCGCACTCGACTGCCGCGTAGGTTCCATCATCGCCCTTGCTGAGCTTGTCCTGTAGGGCGAGTTTCGTGCACAGGTCACGGAAGGTGCGCTCGGCGCTGGTGTATCCGGCCTTGACCATGAGGGGGTACACCTCGGATGGCTTCGCCTGCTTTCCGAGAGAGGCGAACAGTTCAACCGCGAGGTCGTCGTTGGACTTCGGGACGACCCTGGTCTTCGCGAGTTCGATCGCCGCGTCCTGTGCTGCGGCCCGCTCCAGTTCGTCGTCGTTGAGCATGGTCTCGGTCAGTCGCGGGATCTGTACGGAGGATCCGCTTGCTTCGACCGGGTGCCCTTCGTCGTCGATGGCGCGGCCCAGCAGCACGTCGTAGGACTCGGGTGTGGGCCAGGACTGGTACAGCTCCCACACCGACTCGTGCATCCGGTCCGCTGTGACGTTGCCGTAGGCGTCGCCGCGGAGGTTGGGGATGCATCGGGCCCACCGCTGCCCGTACGCGAGGCCGGCCGCGCGCGCGGACACCTCGTCGAGGTCGGGGCGGATGCTGGAGAGCTGCCGTGCCGCGTCCATGAACAGCGACTGCATCCGCTCGTACTCGGGCGACTGCTCGGTGAACGCCTCGGCCATGGTGGCGTAGGCCTTGGCCGGTGCGGGCTGGAACGGGCCCTTGGTGGCGCTCATGTAGACGACGGTGCCGGGGTCGGTAAAGATCGCCATGTCGGGGGCGCCGAATCCGGGGAACAGCATGTCGAGTTCGCTGGCGTTGTTGGTGCGCAGTCCGATGCGGCCGGGGGTCAGTTCGTCCATGGCTGCGGTGATGTAGTCGCGGGTGGCGCGCAGGCCCGTGTTGGAGACGCGGACGTTGACGGATCGGCCTTCTTCGATGATGAAGTCGATGCCCTCGAGGACGTCGTCGGGCATGGACTTGGTCTCGTCGACGCGGATGTGGATGGAGGGGATCTCGGGGCGGGCGGGGAGGTTGTCGATGTCCTCGTCTTCGAGGAGGTCGGCGTACTCGGTCTTGCGGGCGGCGATGACGTTGCGGGCGGCCTGCACCATCAGTCGGCATTCGTCTTCGTTGGTGGCGGGCCAGTCGATGAGGGGGACGCCGATCCCGTACCGCAGGTAGGGGTTGATGAAGACGGCGGACATCTTCGCCGAGGTGTCCATGTCCCAGACGATCGCGTCGTCGCAGCGGACCAGGCCGAGGCCGAGGGTTTTCATCAGGGCGGTCTTGCCCGATCCCTGGGCGCCGATGGCGATGAACCCTTCGTCCTTTAGGTTCAGTCCGGCTTCGCTGCCGTTGCCGATGACGCCGAAACCGACGAGCTTGTTGATCGTCGTCGGGGTGAGCTTGGGGTAGGGGATGGCGCCCGACATCATGTTCTTCCGGGCGATGGCGATGAACACGACGTTCCGGGGAACGTCGGCCCCGCCTGCGGAGAAGGACACCCCGCCGCCCTTCGGGAGGTGCAGGGCGCCGGCGAGTTCGGCCTCGTATCCGCGCAGGGAGTCGATGTTCATGTGCGCAGGCAGGGTCACTTTGACGGTCTCACCGGCTCCGGAGGGCCAGCGGTCGACGATCGGGTCTGCGACAGCCCCGTCGATGCCGCAGATGTCGTACAGGAGCTGCGCCCAGCCCTGCTGGGCCTTCACGATCTGCTCACCTTGCGCGAGACGGCGGTCGAGTTCCTTCTCGGCCTCGCGGGTCGTCTCCCCCCACTTGTCCATGCCGATGTTCACGGCCGCGCCTGCGCCCCACGTGGCAACGCCGATCGCCATCGTGAGCAGGGTCGGCCGTGTGGCGAGCGCGTACGACAGCCATCCGGTGGTGGCCATCCATGACGCGGCGCGGGCCACCGTGACGCGCCGCCACGACCCGCGGGCCTTCTCGTAGAGGACGGCCGTGCCGGTGCAGACGACACCGGCGGTAGCTCCGGCCTGCCACGGAATGTCCGCGAGAGGCGCCACCAGGGCGCTTGCGCAGGCCAGTTCGGCACCCCAGGCGGTGAGGCGTCCTGGGGTGACGGCGTCGCGGCTGAAGTCCCACCGCTTCGGCTTGTCCGAGAGTGTTTCGAGGCCTGCGGGAATGTCTGTCGTAGTCATGGTCTTCATCTCCTTTCCGGTTTCCGGTCCTAGCCCCTGCGGCCTCGGACGACGTCCCACTTCTTCTCCGCCTGCGGTCCCTTGCGAGGCCGCGCGTTCAACTTCAGCTCGCGCGCGTGGGCCCGCTGCGCGGCCTTGATGGCCTTCCGCAGTTCGGCCGCCACGGTCTTCACCTTGGATGCGGTCGCGCGGACGGTGTCGTCCACGACGTCCTCGGTCGGCCAGGTCTTCGCCATGCGCCGGTACAGCTTGGTGATGGAGTCGGCGACGAGTTCTACGCCGCGGGCAGAGCCGGCGACCTCGGACAGGCAGACCACCATGTGGCCCCGGTCGAAGCCCTTCATGAGGGAGATCAGCTTTTTCGTGCTGCCGTCTGAGGCCGGTACGAGCTTCCCCGAGCCGCCGCCGGTTCCGCCGGACGGTGAGCTGCCAGCGGGTAGGGCGAGGCGCTGCTGACCGGACGACAGGATCGCGGCCCGCAGCTTGGCAGCATCGAGGGTTCCGGAGGCGTTGCGGATGTTCCACCGGTCCTCGCCGATGCGGGGTTCCATCACCCGGTAGATGTCCTCGCGGTGCGCCTGAACGAACACGACGATGATCGTGTCGGCCATGCGTGCGGCGGTCAGGGCTGCGACTGCCGCGTTGTTCAGGTGCTTCACGACGCTCGGGTGGAGCGGCGCCGTCTTCTGAAGGGCTGCGGCAGCCTCCCGGACAGCGATCGACAGGTTCCGGCACAGGGCCGGGATGCCGACCAGCTCGACGACGTGGTCGGCCATGTCGGCGTCCTGGTCGTTGTGCAGGCCGTTCGCGAGCTGCTCTGCCATGGCGACGAGCAGCCGGTAGGCGACGGATGCGCGCACGTCGATCTGCCGGGCGACCGCGGCGCCGGCCGTTCGGGTGCCTGCGGGCTGCGTCGTGGCTACGGGGTAGGTCACGGGGGTGCTCCTTCGCTGTTCGGTCCCCGCCGCGAGGGCGAGCAGTTGACCTTCGCGGTGCAGTTCGAGGTCGACCTTGGTGTTCTCTTCGCGGATCACTTGAAGCTTCACCGCGTGCGGGTCGCCGACGGTGCCGTCCCGGGCCGCGTCCTTCTCGGCCCGCCTTGCGACCTCGATGGCGCGGCGCCGGCGGACGCGCTCGCGTCGTGCCTTGACGACCTGGATGCGGTCTTCGACCGGGTCCTTGCCGCCCTTCGGGCCCTTCGGGTCCAGGCCGTCGGGGGCTGTGGTCGACGCGCTGTCGTTGCCGCCCTTGCGGGGCTTGTTCTTTTTCGTCTTCTCCGGCTTCTGAGGCTTGTCCTTGTGGCCTCGGCCGCGCCACCGGCGGTCGTCGGGGTAGTCGCGGCTGTGGTCCTTCCGGGCCTTCGGTGTCTTTGATCCGTTCGGCGCCTTGGGGTCCTTAGTGGCGCCGCCTGCCGTGTCCTTTCCGGGCTTCCCGGGCTTGTCGGTCTTGTTCTTCGGGTCCTTGGGGTCACGCTTCTTGAACTTGTCCGCGAGGCCCTTACCGAACTTGCCGAGCTTGTCGGCGACCGGGTCCTTCACCTTCGGCTTGCGGGCCTTGCCGCCGCCAAGGCCCGAGCCGCCACCCGCTCCGGGGCCCTTGGGAGTCTTATGCCGGTTGCCGCCAGCACCTCCCGACCCGTTCGGGGAGTGGTGTCGGCCTCCGCCTCCGCCGTTCCCGTTGCCTCGGCCGCCGGAACCCGAGCCTGAACCGGATCGGTCGCGCCCCGATCCGCTGCAGTCGTTCCCGCCGGTTCCGTTGGCGTCGCCGTTCGCGTTCTCGTCGTGCTCCCGGCGCCGTGCACGCCACATCGAGGCGGCCACGAGGACGGGCAGCGTGGCCCCGCCGACGATGGCGCCGACCGGGCCTGCGGCAAGGAATCCGAGGCCGATTGCCGCCGTCTCGCCACTCACGCTGTGTGAGATAGCGGCGTATCCGTTTCGCAGTGAGTTATCCGTGTTGCCCTGAGATGGGCGGGGGGCGGGGCGGGGCGGGGCGGCGCCACGACCCTGCTGAACGACCACGAGGGGGCTCCCTGAGCCGTCCTGACCCCCGCCCCGCCCCGCCCCGCCGCCACCGATGTCACCGTCCGTAGCGTTCGTGGGCGTCAGCGAAAAGCCGGACCCGACCGAAGTAATCGTGTCTGCACTCACCTCCTGCACATCCTTTCCATGGGATCGATCTGGTTGGCCTGGGGGGACTTTCGGGCGGGGATTTCGGTGTTCATCGGACGGCTCCTCGCGCCTTCGGATTGGTGCCTGTCAGGGCCGCGTTCGGCGGCGTCGGCGTCCGTTGAGGAGGAGCCGTCGGAGGCTGCTTCGGGTGGGTCGTTCGGGGGTGAGGGGCTGCTGGAATGCGGCGACCGTGCGGGGGTTCTTGCCGGTGTCCCGGTCCTCGGTGTTGGGGGGCGGTCCGAACACACGCTCATCCATCGGGGTTTCCTTTCTTGGCCTTCTGGAAGACCTCGTGCATTTCGTCGTAGAGATCGCGGAGGGTCTGGTCGGTCTCGCCGTATTTCAGGTCGCGCCAGGCCTTGATGAAGGCGCGCTGGGAGGGCTGTCCGAGGTCTGCGTAGACGCGGAAGGCGCGGGCCTTGCGCTCGGCGTCGGTTGCTGCGGGGTTCGAACGCGGCTGCGGCTTGTCGTCGTGCGGCTGGTCTGCGTCTTCGGTTCGGCTGGGGGGTGCGGCTTCGATAGCCGCGCTGGTCACAGGACCGACAGCATGCGGAGTAGCCGCGTCCATGTATCCCCAGCCGGTGTTCGACCGCACGCCGCGCATGAGGGCAACTTCGAAGTGTTCGCCGCCGATCTGCATGCCCTTCTCGTAGGCGATCCGGTCGACGAGGTTGGCTTCCGCCATCTGCCGCTCTAGTCCTTCGAGGCCGTGCAGTGCGGCCCGGCCGGCCTTTACGAGGGCGCGCCGGTACATGCGGTCCGTCATGCGCTTGGGCTTTCCGACGGAGTTGAGGTTGACGAATTGGTCGGCTGCGTTTCCGCGGGAAATGGCTTCGGCGTCGGCGCCGCGTGCACCGATACCGAGTCGGCTTTCCAGGCGGTTCTTCTGGTCGGTCCACAGTCGGGCAAGGATCCCGTCGGACTTGATTTCGATCTTGCCGAGCTTGGACTCCAGCTTGAGGAGCTTGTGGAGGCCGTAGGCGAGCATCACGGGGCCGACGATGCGGACGAGGGCGGTGCCGAGGTCCTCGCCTTCGAACCGGGTGACTTCGATGGCGCCGATGGCTTGGGCGAAGACGAGGGCGTAGACGACTCGGGCGGCGCCCTTGTCGTTGAAGGCCCAGGAGTACACGGACAGGCCCAGGACGATGACTTCGAGGGCGAGTCCGATGGTCAGGTGCCAGGGCGAGTCCATGTGGAGGCGCTTCTCGGCGAAGCGGGCGCTGGTGTTGGTGGAGAGGGCGAGGCCGGCGATGACGACGAGGCCCATGCCGAGGAAGCCGGTGACGGTGCGGCGCTTCTGGGCGTCGCGGGGGGCGCGCCGGGTGGTGCGGCTTTTGGCGGCCATGCGGTGGCCGAAGGCGAGGGTGGTGAGGGCGAGCAGGACGGCCCATGCCTGGACGGGCACCTGCGCGACCGCGTTCTGCACTGACGTGAGCATGGGCGGGTCCTTCCTGAGGTTGGTGGGTGTCAGGTGCGGCGGTTGTGGAATGCGGCGTTCTGGAGGGCGTTGTGGGCTTCGCGGGCCAGGTCGCCTGCGGCTTGGAGTTGGTTGTCGGGGGTGTCGCCGAGGGCGAAGGACGTGTCGACGGCCTGCCGGGCGAGTTCCAGGAGGTGCGGGTCGCGGTTGGTGCGGAGGAACGCGGCGCGGGCCCGGGTGACGTGGGTGCGGGCCGCGTACCGGTCCTTCAGGTCGTCTTTGGTTTCGTCGTAGCTGCGGCGCCGGGTCTGGATCTTCAGGTATTGGTGTTGGCGGTGTTCGGCGAGGGCTCCGAGGAGGGCTTCGGCGTTCTTTGCTGCCTGGTCCTGTTGCTGACGCTTACGGTCGGTGTGGTTCTGCCAGTTGGTGATGAGGGCGGAGAGGAGGACGCCGGCCAGGGCTGCGGCGGCCGTCATGATCGCGGTGCTCATGGCTTATCCCTCTCTGGTCAGGTGGCGGGCTGGTCGGGGGTGCATTTGGCGGCGAAGGTCTTCAGCGCTTCGTGCCAGTCGCCGGTCCAGGTGTGGTCGATGTCGGATCCGACGATCTGGAAGGCGCGCATGCGGGCTTCGTCGTCGGTCACGGGCTGCGGGGCCGGGGTGGAGGGCAGGTGGGTGGTCATCGGTCACCGCCGGTGTGCTGCGTGTGGTCGGTGACGTAGGTCCGGTAGCGGTCCATCTCTGCGGTGGAGGCGTTGCTGGCCCGGACGGACACGGGGCATCCCTTGGTCGGGCAGGTGTAGTAGGTGGTGCGCAGGCCCTGGCCGATCCGGATGGCGAGGAAGATGCCGCTGGAGAGGACGGCCATGACGACGGCGACGATCGCGACGACGGAGACGTCCTGGTCGGCGAGTTCGGAGGCGAGCCTGCTGGCGACGACGCCGGAGGTGATGACGATTCCGGCTTCGGTGGCGGTGGCCTTGTTCACGGTGTTCCTTTCGCTGGTTGGGGTGGTGGGGTGCTGGTCTGGCTGAGGACCGTCCCGCCTTGTCGGGGGCGTGTGGGGCGGGACGGTCTTCGGCCGGGCCAGAGGGTGGTGGGGCCCGGCCGTGTCGGCTCGGTCCGGGCCCCGGAGGGGACGGTTAGATCCCGCAGTTGGTGCAGCTGTTGCCGGTGTTGCTCTTGCGGCAGAAGAAGCAGATCCAGGCGGCCAGGCGGGACAGGATGGTCTCGGTCATGGGTTGGGTTCCTTCCGGTGGTCAGTCGGTGTGGATGGCGCCGCAGGCGTTGGCGGCGTGTTGGTGGAGGTCGGGGTCGGCGAGGTGGCGTACGAGGTTTTCGCCGTGGCGTTGGGTGGTCTTCTGCTGCTCGAACGGGAGGGTTCGGAGGGCGGGGTTGGTGTCGGTGTGGGTGAGGCGGGCGACGAGGTGGCTGATGGCGGTGAGGACGTCGGTGCCGTCGGCGGACCCGGCGAGGGCGGCGATCAACGTCTGTGTGTCGTCGACGGCGAGCCGGGAGGTGGCGATGTGGCGGATGCCGTCGCGGATGAGGTCGATGCCGGCGTTGAAGCCGTCCAGGTCCTCCAGGACGTCCCCCAGCTCGGTTCCGTCGACGGGGGGTACGGCGTTGCCGTCGGTGTGGACGTTCATGACTGGCCGCCTTCGTCGGGCTGGCGGGTGATCTCGTCGAAGGCGGCGACCGCCTCGTTGGGGTCTTGGGCGGCCATCTCCATGAGGAGGTCGGCGTCCAGGCCCAGGCAGTGCTCCTCCAAGTCGGCTTCCAGGTAGGCGTCCACCCGGGTCTGACCGGGGATGTCGATGTCGCGGGTGGCGTCCGTGAAGGCTTTCGCCGCGGCCAGGGCCTTGATGGCGATCTGAATGTCCCGGGCTGAGAGGGAGGCGTCGCCGACGAACTGGCCGGTGGAGCTGAGGAGCATCAGGCGTCCGGCGTTCTCGGTGTCGTCGGACAGTTCGAGGAACGCGGACAGCAGGTCGACGAGGGGCAGGTTGGTGTCGTCGGAGGGGCGGTCGCCGCCGGGCGTCGGGTTCTCGATCACTGGGCGCCTCCGACCAGGTGAAGGTTGGCCTTTCCGGCCGGGGCGGGCTTGGCCCGCAGATGGGCGGCACGGCGGGAAGCGATGGCACCCAGGTCGTCGACGTTGGTGATGTCCACGTCGACGGTGCCGAGCTCCTCACCGCTGTCGATGACGGTGACGGTGACGCGGAGGGCGACCCCGGCCGCCGAGGGGACCTCGGTGGCCATGTCGGTCAGGCCACCCAGCAGGTTCCGGCCCGCACGGCGGGCGAGCATCTCGCGGGCGATGCGCTGCTGGTCCATCACGCCACCGCCTTCACGACGACGAGGAAGCTGTCGGTGTGGAGGTCCATGACCACCTGGGCGGGCTGCCCGGCGGTACGGCGGTCGGCGGCGAACTCCTCGGCCGGCCAGGACCCGCGGGGCCCCCCAGCGGGGAAGCGTTCCAGGACGGTGCGGTCAGCGTTGGCGGCCATCACCGGGTCACCGCCTTGCGGATACTGCGGACGATGTGACGGGTCTCGGAGATGACGGCGCGCGTGGTCAACCGGGCGTAGCGGGCCGGGTCCTCGCAGAGCAGACGGCGGTTCCCGGCACGCCGGTCACGGCGCTCGATACGGCGGGCCGCGCTCCGGTGCGCGGCGGCCAGCAAGTAGTAGGAGTCGCGTATGGCAGCCACCTTGGTGACCTGCTCCCAGGGGATGCCGGTCAGGTTGCCGAGGACGATGTGGGCCGAGTGCCGGGCGGACAGGCTGCGGGCCGTGCGCTGAGCGCAACGCATCTCGGCGTAGTGATAGTTCGACGTGCGGACCGGGGCGACCGGCTGGACGTTGTCGTCAGGGTGCGGTGCCATGGAAATGGTTGCTGTGCGATCCTGCTTCATGCGGATCGACCTCCTGATAGCGCAGGTAGGGCGGTTCTCAGTTCCTTGCGGTGCTCGTAACACCGCTCGGGACGCACGGCCCCGGGTCGGCTTCTGCCGTCCGGGGTCGTGTTCGTTGTGCTGGTACCAGAGTCCCGCACCTGGTGGACATTGTCAATCGGGTTGGGCCATACTGAGGGAGATTCATTGGCGAACGAGACAGGTAAGGAGGTCCCGCGGTTGATGACCATCCCGGAAATTGCGGAGCATCGCGGGCTGAGCCGCCAGCGCGTGCACCGGATCGCCAGATCGGATCCGAAGTTCCCGGAGCCGGTGCTGGAGCCGGGTACGACGCGCGTCAAGTACCCGACCGATGCGGTCGACGAGTACTTCGCCACGCGGGTCCTCCAGCCCGGCCGGCGTACGGACTTGGAGGCGAAGCAGCAGGAGACCGATGCGGATGAGTGATCCGGATGCCGATCCACCATGCCGTCCCCCACTCGGATGCAGTCCGGCGGGGCACTCCCGCCGGATAGAGGACTACAGTATTGCTCTATCCAATGCTCTACCTGCAAGCCTTACGGAGCAGAAAGGGGACAGTGCATGAGCGGAAACACCGGATATGCGGAGATCGCCACATTTTTTCGGCGGCAGATTGCGGACGGCACGCTCGCCCCGGGCGACTCGATGCCGACACAGAAGCAGGTTCGTCAGCAGTTCGGTGCGTCCATCACCACGGTGAACAGAGCCTTCCAGATGCTCAAAGCGGAAGGCCTGACAGCTGCTCGGGTGGGCCAGGGAACAACGGTTGCCGAGAGGCCCCGAGTAGCCGCGACCGCTACCGCTCGTCTACGCCGGATCTCCCGAACTGGGCGCGCTTACGGACCCAAGGAGAGGTCCGTCGACCATCAGGCGCGGCTGCTGTCGTGCGCTGATCCGGATGTGGCTGCCGAGTTGGACATCGAGTTGCATGACGAGGTCCTGGTGCGCAGTCGTGTGTACATGAAGGGGAACGTCCGCACGATCGCTTCGTTCTCGTTCATCAATCCGCGGGGATGGGCCGCTGTGCCGGAGAGCCTAAGCCCCGAGCCATTGGAACGCTTCTGGCAGGAGGACTACAAGGAGCGCACGGGCCGAACGACCGTGAAGCTTCCTGAGCGGCGCGGCGCCCGCCTCGCGTACCCCTACGAACTGGCCATGCTGAAGGTCGACGCGCCTCCGAACGCTGCTGTCCCAGTTCTGGTCCTGCTCAACACCTGGCACGACGAAGATGGTCCGTTGGAGCACTGGCAGGACGTCTTTGCGCCGGGGCTGTGGGACAGCGACGAGGAGTAACCAGAGCCCCCAAGGGACGTTCCCCCAGTACCCGGAGAGGAGTTCGGAGTGATGCACATCCCGCCGTAGAAGGCGGGCGGTCGGCATTGGGTCACCACAACCCGCCGACCGCCCTTTCAGGCCGCCGACCTGCGAAGACAAGCGGCCCAGCACAGACCACCAGTTACGGAAGGACCTGTACGTGGCAAGCGTATCTCCCCTTCCCTCCAAGGGAAGTAATCAGCTGGGGGTGCTCGGATGACCGAGCACAAAGACCCCGCCTACATTTCGTTCACCGACGCCGCAGCCCTGCTCGTAAGGCGCGGCATCGCTGGCAGCATCACGCCACGGGGCCTGCGCTACATGGCCATCTCAAGGGGTCGTAGGAAGGCCCCCGACGAGCAGCGGTGGCCCTTCGGTGACGGTCCAGGCCAGGAGCCGTATCTGGTCGCGGGCAGGACGCGCATGATGCGTACCGCCCGTCTGCTGGAGTACCTCGAGGAGTTCCCGCCCAAGGGGCGCGGTCCCGCACGAGACGCCAACGGCTCCGACAGTTAGCAGTATCGGTCGCGTCTCCGACCAGTCGTGTTCGCAGCCACGGCCCGGAAACGCAAGACGGCCCGGCAGAAGAGAGTTCGCAGCTCCCCTCAACGCCAGGCCGCCCAAGCAGTACCAGCGGGTTGGAGCCCGCTGGCGTTCGAAGTCCCCACGGATAGTTAGGCGAGGCTTCATGCCAAGAGTAGCGGCACTTCGCAACGTGCCAAGTGGTCGCCCCGATGTGATCACTCACATGGTGGGGGGCCGATGAGGAAGCGCTCCGGCCGGCCGCCACGGTTTGCTGCGGTCCCCAACGAGACGATCGATGACGCCGTGAATCTGGACTTCATGGCGCTCGCCCTGCTGACGATCCTGATCCGCCATCGCGACGGATGGGACTTGACGCTGGAGAGGATCGGCAAAAAGTACGGGTACGGGCGTGAGGCGCTGGCGAAGGCCATGGGTCTGCTGATGGTGGCCCAGTACGTCGTAAAGATCCGCATGATGTCCGTACACGGCAATCAGTGGTCGACGGAGGTCTACGTCTACGACACGCCTGCCACTGAGGCCGAGGTGGAAGCCCTTCTCGAGGCCGTCGAGAAGGAATCAGAGGTCGTACGAGCGGAAGTCATCCAGCCCACGAAGACGGCCCTCGAGCACGCCGCGTCTCGCCGAACAAAGCTGGCGGCCAAGGACACGGGTCGCCAAGGGCCCAGCGTGGCCGTTCCCCGAGTGCAGGAAAACCCGCACTCGGGCGCGACCTGCGGAAACGACGAGAAACCCCAGGTGGGCCCCGAGTGCCGGGATTCCCGACAGTCGGGGGACCCTGCAGTCTTTAAGAAGACGGTGGGTGAGAAGACGAAAGAAGATGAAGAACTCGGTGGTGACGGCCGTCAGGCCCCCTCAGGTAGTAGGGGTTCGCGTGGTGGCGGCTCCGCCGCGTCCGGAAGAACGAATCCCCCTCCCCTGACCCGTGACGACAAGCGCCGGTACGAGCAGGCCGTTGCTGCGCTGCCGCCCGTTCTGGCGAGCCTCGTGCCGAAGAACGCACCCAGGGATCTGAGGCAGGCCGTTCTGGATGCCCTCGACTCCGACGGGCCGGCCGCTCGTACGCCGGAGCAGCTGGTCGACTACCGGCTGATGCCGAAGTGGCGGAAGCACTACGGGTCCCGGGACTCCGCTGGACCGATCCGCAAGCCGGTGGGCGTGCTGAAGGCGATGCTGCGCTGGGATGCCGAGTGCGGTGACAAGCGCTGCGACGAGCGGACGAACGTCGACTCTGGGGAGGCGTGCCGGGCTTGCGAGATGCGGGCTGTGGACCGCCGTGCGGACCGTGAGAGGGAGCAGCGCTCCTCACGTCCTGCGGGGCCTCCGGTGGACGTTCCTGGGCCGCGTACGGAGCCCGTGCCGGTTTCGCCGGTGGTTCATCAGCCGACGGTGGTGGTGGATGCGTCGCTGGCCCCCTTGGGGGACACGAAGGCCGGTATGCGACAGCTGCGGGCGGCGATGGTGGAGAAGGCGTTGCGGCCGCGCGTGTAGCGGCCCGCTGTCCGGTGTCCCAGTTTCCCGTACCCGGGACACTCAGAACTCGAAGTGTGGAGGGTGGCATGTCGATTCAGCTGGAATTCCCCGTATCGGACCGCCGACCGACGGACGTCATACGCGACCTGTCCGACTACGGCAAGGCTCGCGCTCCCCAGATGGAACGGCCTCGCGCGTCCGATCAATCCCTGCGTAATATCGCGGCTGCCCGGCTCCGGGCGACTGCCCTTCCTGGCAGTGAAGAGCGAGCCAAACTGACCTCCGAGCAGATCGTCGACCGCAGGACTTCGCTGGCGGACGCCCAGATAGCTCTCTCTGCGGCCCGGGGGGTTTCGCTCGACGACATCGATCCGTTCTCCGGCTACAGCACGTCCCGCAGGGCTTACGGCGCTGTCCGCCACTCGTGGATCTCGCTCATCAAGTTCCACGGGTTCAACGACGGCTATGACCAGCAGCCGCTCGACGAGGCTCTCGCATGGTGGGCGGAGCGCCGACCGCAGTACCTGGACGGGGATGACTGGCTGGCCGCCGGAATGGCCGCTCACCGCGAGTACTGGCAGGGCGTCGGTCGCGGGTGCGGCGCACCGTACTGCGATGGGCACCCCGGCTGAGCTGGCCCGGGCTGGGATGGTCGACAAGGCGCGCAGGCCCCGACGGTGACGTCCGGGCCCTCCGGTATCTGGGAGGGCCCGGCATCCTGTACCCCATGCCTGAGACGCTGCTGATCGAAGTGCCGGTCCTGTTCCAGTGGGTGCAAGCCCGTTCCGGAGGCTGTGGCTGCGTGTGCGCTTCCGTGCACCGCGGCTACGGCATCGAGCAGGGCGCGTGCTTCCAGGACGGGGAGCCGGACCTGTGGGTGCACCTGGTGGCCGCCGACGAGGTGTCCGGGAATCCGGTCCGGGTGTGCGCGAACTGCTACTACGCGATCAAGGCCAAGCTGCAGGACAGGTAGTCGAATTCACACCACCCCTCGCTAGGCATTGCATTGCCATGTTCGTACGGGTACGGTTTGTTTCACCGACCGGGGCAGGACGTCCACGCAAGGCCATACCTGCCCCGGCCGGGCCCAACACCGAACCCCCGAGGAAGCCCGACCTGCGCAGTCTGGACCGTCCAGACGCAGCGGACTTCCCAACGGGGGATGAGATGACCGAGAACCATGCGGACAACGGCCAGATACGCACGCAGTACCTGAAAGTTGCGGTCCTGGCCGCGTTCTACACGATGATGCGAGCCCTAGGCGGGGACCCCGGAGACGCCACTGTCTACCTGTTATTCGCCAGCTCCATCCTCAGGATTCGACTCTGACCAGGGCCCGTCCGTCACCCCCGCGGACGGGCCCTCCGACTGCCCAGGGGAACCATCCGACCGATCCACGGCACCGTAGACGTGACGCCCCGAGGAGGACCACCCCGCCCATGACGACCGAGACCGTGTACCGGCTGCGCTGCGACGGCCCCCACTGCCCCACCACCGTCCTCACCGAGAATCTGAAGGACGCGCCTGAGGGATGGCGGGTGGTGAAGTCCACCGACCACATCCCCGTCCCGCCCCCACAGCCCGCCTACCAGCGTGGCCGCCGCACCAACACGTTGTCCTACGCCGAGCAGTGCCGCGGCTCCTTCACCCTCCACCTCTGCCCCGACCACACGACCGTGTTCGACGCGCACCTGCCACGCACCGACGGCCTCCACGCCCGGGCCGGCCGCGATCCGAACGCGTACGTGTCGTGCTCCTGCGGCATGCCGTACGTCCTCTCCGGCACCGGCTTCCGCCTCGCCGCAGCCGACATGAGCGGCCCGGCCGCGTACACGGAGAAGCAGTGGTGGCGGCACCTGCCCACCGAACTCAAGTGGTACGCCGAACGGAAGCCAGCCTGATGGCCCGCCGTATCCGCGCCCGCGACATCGACGCCGTCCTCGCCTGCAACGGCTACCACCCGTCCGAGTTCCTCGACGGCGACTGGGATCCCGGCTACCGCACCGCCCAAGAACATCCGCGGCAGGTGAACGTCTTCCACGACGGGCCCGGAGAGCAGGACGGCCTCGAGCAGTACCGGCTGGAACTGCAGGCCGCCGGCTACTGCGTGATGCCCGATCAGCAGGTCGGTGGCGGGCGCCGCAGGCTGCACGTGACGAAGCCGTAGGGGACGACGAGAGGATGACGCCGTGACGGACACGCTTCCCGAGGGGCATCCGATCCCGTGGGAGGACCTGGTCGCGTACGAGCAGGAGCAAGGCGGCTACTGGCTCTACCCGCCCGGCTGTGACGTGTACGGCAACGGCAAGGTGTGGGTGTCCGTGCCGCGCCCCGAACAACCGGGTGAGGTGAATCGGTTCGTGAACCAGGTCCAGCACCTGGCGCAGATCGTGGACGCGCGCGCGAAAGAGACCGGGAACCCCGACATGGCGGCGCTGGCGGAAGAGTTGAAGCGGGTGTGGGCCGGGCGGCCGAGCGCAGCATAGGACTGGTTGCTCCGGTTCCCGCCCGGTCTGTCAGTGGCTGCCGCTACGATCCCGGGCACACGTCTACATCCCGGGGGAATCCATGCGAATCATGCGCCGCAGACCCGTCCTGACCGTCATCGTCGTCCTGGCCGCGGCCGCGATCGCCGCGACCACCTGGGCATTCCTGCGGCCCACCTACGGCGACACCGTCAGCTCCTGCCAGACAGCGCTCTCCGCGCAGTTCAAAGCCAGCGGCAAGGGCAAGCCGGAAGCCTGCCAGGGAGTGAAGGAAGACGACTACTCCGCGATCCTCATGAACCAGATCATGGGCGATGAAGGCTGGCTGGACGAGGACGGGCGCTTCGACAAGAACAAGATGCTCGAGGACACACTGAACGGCGAGCAGTAGCCTCGGACTCGCTGCAAGACTGGCGGACGCCGACACTCCCTTCCCGAAAGGCCTTCCCGGTGACCGAGTGGCACACCCAGAAGCTGGTCGTCATCAACGACACCTACGACCGCGACTACGCCTCCAACGGCAGGTCCCGGTACGGGGCGTATCTCCAGCAGCGGCCCGAGGAGTTCCGTGACTCGTGGACCGAAACGCCTCAGCCGATCGAGAGCCCAGAAGAGTTCGCCATGGCCGCCTGGCGGGTCGCGACCGCCCCCGTCATGGTCCCCGGCTACGTACAGGTCCGCCCCGACCTGCGCGGCGTCACGCTGCACACCGACGACGAAGACGGCACCCTGTACGTCGACATCTGCGTTCCGCTCCGCCACACGCACATCGGCGGCGACACGAAGCGGTTCCCGTACCAGTGGCAGGACTGGCAGACCGAGCGGAGCTACGACGACTCCGTCTACCACGCCCTGCTTGAGCCGGAGTCCAACAAGAAGCCATCCGTCCTGGCCACGGCCACCGTACGGGTCCCGGGGCGCGACTGGCCGGCCCTGCCCGCCCCGACCGTGTACGACGGACCGAAGCTGCTGGGCGAAGCGCGTGATGTTGTCACCGCACTGGTTGCGTACATCAACGATGATGCTGGTCCGATGGTCGCTCGGGTCCTCGGAGAGAAGCCGTGAACGGCACCAAGCGGCGAGTGGTGGGGGACGCCCACACCGACTGGAAGTGCGACACGGGCGCGTCACTCCTCGCGGACGCGATGACGCCCGGACCCGGGAAGCTGGGCACCATGCACGGGGTGATCTACGTATGCCCGCAGCACCGTGCTTCGGCTGAGGAGCAGATCGGCAGGGCCGGTTACCTGCCGGAGGTCAGGGACGCACCCCCGGGACACAAGTGGGATCCGTGGCCCTGCGGACACGTCACCGCGTACAGCGAGAAGGCGCTGGTGGGCTTGTCCAGGCCGGGCCAGATGGTCGTGACCCGGAATCCGGACGGAAGTTCCCACCCGGCCTACAACGCGGACTGGCCCGAGCGGTTGCAGGTCGAATGGGTTGTCGGATGCGTCGCCCTCGACACCGGGCTGCGTATCGACGTGAAGCCCGCCTCCACGATCCGGACCGGCGTCGGATACACGCCGCCGCCGGATGCCCCGGAGGAGTACTACCTGACGGTCCGGGGCGGGCGCACTCTCACCGGGGGATCCAAGTACACCGCGGAGGGCGTGTACGCCTTCCTGGACGGGCTGAAGGCTGGCGCCAAGCTGTTCCAGCCTGAAACGACCGCAGGGAACGTTCGGGCGTAGCGCTGCCAGACTGGTGGTGCCCCTTCGGACACGGGGGCACCCGAGAGCGCCCTCACGACCCGAACCTGTCCGGCGAGGGGAAACGCTGGTCGACTGCCCCCAAGCGTCACCTTGGGGGCGTCTTCATGCCCGGGCACAGTGTGGCGTGTTGGGGTGTTGGTGGCGGGCCGGGCTGGGACCTCCCCCGGCCGGGCCCGCCGTGCACACCCGGGTAACGAGCGGAGCCGGATTGGGGCACGCCCGACCATGCGGGCCACCCCCATCCGTCACAGGCATTGCAATGCCATGCCGTATCGGGTACGGTAGAGACATCACCCACCAAGGAGGACCCACATGAAGGCCATCACCTTCACCGTTCGCAACGTCACCGCAGGCCAGCGGAACGACGCGGGCGAGATGGTCCTCCGCCAGATCGGCGACATCACCCTCACCCTGGAAGGAATGACCCGCACCGAGATCGCCGAGTGGCAGTGGGCGACCGACGCCCTGAACACCCGCGGCATCGACGAGGAGATGTTCCGCCTCACCGTCAACGGCTGGAAGGTCGTCCACGAGACCGCCGGTGTCGTGGGCGTGATGCTGCAGGGCGCCGGCACCCGCGTCCACGTCGAGTGGTACGACGCCGTCAACGGCGACTTCTTCTCCGCGGCCTGGACACGCAACCTGCGCCACGGTGCCGCGCAGATCGTCAACGCGCGCCAGCACGCCGGCCAGGGCCTCCCGGTGGACTTCGTCCCGGAGCCGGTCAAGGCACCCGAGACGGTCCCCGCGGTGCACCCGGTGTGGCTGGAGAACGACACCCTCGTCCGCTACCACGGCTCCATCCAGCAGCTGTCCGGCGGCATCTTCCGCGTCTACGAGTGCGCCGTCATGGACCAGTGCGACCACTGGGACTGCAACGGCTACGCGCTGCTCCCCGTCGGCTCCTGGAAGCCGTGCGCCGTGCACGTCGGGATCGGCTCGGTCACCGCGCTGGACGCGCAGCCCGTAGCGGCCTGACCACCTCGCCCCGGACCGCAGAAAAGCGGCCGGGGCAACCCTTTGCCCGAACCGCGACAGGCTGGACCCCAGTACCCGCGCCCCGAGGAGCCGCCCCCATGCCCGACACCACCGAACCGGTCACCAACCAGCAGCCCGCGCCCGCCGTGTGAGCCCCACCCACCCCCACAACACCTTGCCCCAAGCTCCGCGCCAGCATCACCAAGCTCGGCATCGAGGAGCCCATCCGCCTGTGCTGGGGCCACGAGAGCTGCGGCACCGCACTGCACGTCGTCGACGGCCACCACCGCGCCGTCCTCGCCCGCGACATGGGCCTCAACCGCGTACCCGTCGCCGACGCCTGGGACGGCACCGACTGGTTCGCCAACTCGTGGTGAGCCCACCCCCCCGCCGTCCGGTCTGTCTGACACATCCGGATACCAACCGCCAGGAGACACCGCCATGGAGCGCTACATCAACCGCCGGCCCGGTGAACGCCGAGTCCAACCCGAGATCAGCGAGCAGCACATCCGGCCCCTGGCCGCCGACCTTGCGACGATCACCGACCCGTCGGCGGCGACAACAGAACTGCTGGCCGTACTGCGCGAGGCTCAGCGCGCGTTCGGGGGCGGTGACGGTGGCCAGGCGTGAAGGGCAGGAGCAATTGACCGTCATCCGGTTGTCGTTCGCCGAAGCCTGCGCCGCCGTGGACCGGCTGCACCGCCACCACAAAAGGCCGCAGGGCCACATGTGGAGCCACGGCGTGCTGACCTCGCAGCAGCGCCTGTGCGGCGTGGCCATCGTGGGCCGCCCGGTGGCCCGCTCGTTCGACGACGGGCTGACGGTGGAGGTGACGCGGGTCGCCACGGACGGCACGGCCAACGCGTGCAGTGCGCTGTACGGGGCGGCCTGGAAGAAGGCCCGGGTCGATCATTGGCGGGCGATCACGTACACGCAGGACGGGGAGACGGGTTCGAGTCTGCGTGCGGCGGGGTGGCGGCTCGTTGCCGAACTGGATCCACGCCGCGGTTGGGACACGCCGTCGCGGCGCAGGGAGGACCGCGGTGCGGACCGTGTGCGGCGACAACTGTGGGAGCAGGCCCGTGCTGATGCGCCGCCGTTCCCGGATCTGACCGGCCTGCGTCACGAAATTCGTCACGAAATTCCCTGCCTGGCGTGCGGCGAGTACTTCGCCCTGAACCCAGGCCGCGGCCGTCCGGCCACTCACTGCTCGGACGCGTGCCGCAAGCGGACGTCCCGTCGGCGGGCCGCGCAACGGCTGGCTCAAGCCGCGTGACCACCCATGCAGCACCGGTCGGGCGCATCGGTAGTGCGCCCGACCGGCACCCCGAACCGTATCGATCCCTTGGAGCCGTCTTGAACAGCACACCCGAACCACAGACCGCCGCCGACGTCTGGAACTCCCGCTACCCGATCGGCACCCCGGTCACCGCGTACCCCGGCGCCCGACCCGAAGACGATCCGAACGGCGAGCGCCTCAACACCCGCACCCGCAGCGAAGCCCAAGTCCTCAGCGGTCACACGGCCGTCGTCTGGGTCGACGGTCACAGCGCCTGCATCGCTCTCGCTCACGTTGACCCGGTCCAGTCCGCTGACGCGTACAGGCCGCCCGCGAAGTACTGGCGCTCCGACGGTGCCGAATGTTGCCCTCATGCCCTTCCGGTCGGCCCTGGTTCGTGTGAGGCCTGCTGGGACCTCGTGAAGTGGGATGCCCTCAACGACCCCGACGCCTCGCCTGCCGTGTCTGTCACCGTGCCGTCCGCCCAGGAACGCCGCGACCGGTACGCGGCCCCGCTGTACGCCCTGATGCGGCAGAACGGCTGGGACGGCGAGCACACCGAGCCCGTGGTCCGCGAGATGGACCTGGTGCTCGCCGCGGTGCTGGCTGTCGCGGACGCCGAGCAGGCAGACACGCGGGCCGCCGTGTTGCGGGAGGCCGCGACCATCGTCCGGTCGATGGACAGCGACTACGCCCTGCAAGAGGCCGCCGAGCACCTCGACGGGCTCGCGGTCGAGGCCGACGAGGAGCGGGAGGCGCAGGCCAACCTCGACGCGCTGGCGCCGCTCGCCGAGGGCGCACCGTTGCCCGACCTGGACGGCCCCGCGCTCTACGAGAAACTCGTCGGCATGTTCAGCGGCCCGCTGCCCTGGCCGCCCGACAGCCGCGCCGATCTGGTCACGTTCCGGGAACGGATCGCTGAGGGCCTGTACGCCCACGACCACCCCGGGTGGCGTGTGTCGATGGTGGAGAGCAGCGTAGGGCCCGTTTACCGGGCGCGTGCCGTTGCGGTCGTCACCGGGCTGCGCAGCCTTGCCGCCGTGTTGCCGCAGCCCGAAACACAGGCCGGGCACGAAGCGCGTCCGGCCGAGCACGTCTGGCGCGCCGAGCTGTACGACCCGCTGGCCGAGGAATGGGCGCCCGGGACCCGGTACGTCGACCGCGACCGCGCCGTGAACGCCCTGACCCACGCCCGGCGCATCGGCCCGGCATGGAAGGACGGGACGCCGACCGAGCGCCGTCTCGTCCGGGCGACCACCACGTACACCGTCGAAGCCGTGCAGCCCGAGCCCGAGACCGAGACGCACGTGGTCGCGGACGGCTCCGACGACCCGGAGCACGTCGACGACTGCCCCGGCTGCACGGACTTCAGCCTCACGGGCCATGTCGCCACCGCGCCCGCCGTCGTGTCGCAGCCCGACGAGGAGGCCGACCGGATCTTGGCGTACCGCTCGGTCGGCGGCCGGATCCTGCGCTGCCTGACCCACATCCCGCAGGAACCCGGCGACGACTTCACCCCGCTCACGTCCGGCGACCTGCCCGACGGCGGGATCTGCACCTTCCCGGACTGCGGCGCCGACGTCCTGATCCCACAGCAGCCCGACGAGGAGGCCTGACATGGGCGACAACCTTGCCCGCCGATTCGCGGCACGGCAGGTGCAACTCACCGCCGACGAACTGGAACGCGAAGCCGAGCGCCTCGCGGTCGCCGCCCGCACCTACGCCGACGAGATCGCAGCAGGACGCCACGGCAGCGCCCACCGTCTGGCGCAGGACGCCGCCGCTCTGGCCCTGACGGAACGACGCCTCGCAGGGATGCGGGACATCGCGGGGCTTTTCGATGAGGAGCCGTCGTCGTGATCGTGGACCTGTATGAGGCGGTCGACCGGGTGCTGTGGGCGATCGCCTACGGGGCGATCCGCCGCATCCGCGCCTACAAGGTCGGCGCGTACTTGCGGGCCCGCGCAGACACTGCCACCGGCTACGAACGGACCAACCTGTGACCAGCCACATCGAGCAGGTTGAGGCCATCAACGCCAAACGTGCCGCGATGCCCAAAGACCAGCGCGTCAAGGCCGAGGCAGCCGACGCCCCATACCTGCGCATCCAGCTCGCGTACGCGATGCAGCGCGCCGAGGACGCCGAAGCCCGGACCGGCCCCACCGACGCCCTCGAGCAGCGCCTGGCCGCTATGGAGAAGCTCGCCGCCGCGTGGCAGAAGGAAGCCGAACGCGCCCGCAAAGACCTCGCCGACCAGGCTTACACGGACGACGCCATCGAGTTCGTTGCCTGGTCCGCACTGGCCGGCCCGCTCCCCGAGGTCGACATCGTGTCCATCCTCAGGACCATCCGACAGTGCCGGTACCTGGCCACGGAATCCATCCACGTCTTCGCCGACGACCTGAAGAACGCCAAGAAGCGCATCACCGACCTGCATACGCCCGTTCAGCATCTGGGCCAGACCTGGTGCGACGAATGCTCCGTACGGCGCCGCACGGGCCCCAAGACCGACGAATGGGTGGCGTTCATCGCGCACCCCTGCCAAACCATCCAAGCCCTCGACAACACGGAGCCCACCACGTGAAAGCTCTGACCGTCCGACAGCCGTACGCCGACGCGATCGCCCACGGTGCGAAGCCCGTCGAGAACCGAACCAAGCCGCTCCCCCGCAAGTACGAGGGCGTCCAGGTCCTCCTGCACGCCGCGAAGGACCAGCACGTCACCAAAATCACCGCCGTCGGCATCGCACAGTTCACCGGCGCCCGCATCACCGACTGGACGGACACCCGCAGCGCGATCCTCGCCGCCATCACGTTCACGGGCTGCCACAAGGCGGCCGACGATCGCTGGTGCTGCCGTCCGTGGGGGCAGGTCACCACCCGGGTTCAACCCGAGGTGTGGCACTGGGAGATCGGACAGGTGACCCGCCTTGACCAGCCGGTTCCGGCGTCCGGGGCGCTCGGCTTCTGGCCCGTGCCTGACGACGTCCTGGCTGCCGTGGCCCGGCAGGTCCGCCTGGACAACAAGGAGCCCACCACGTGAGCCACATGAAGGGCCCGGGTCCGCAGCCATGCTGCGATGCACAGGCGGAACGCGACCAGTACGCGGCAGCATCCCGGCACCTCGCCTACCGGATACGGCACACGGCGTACATCTGGGCGACGACGCTGCCGGAGACGATCCGGACGGCGGACGTTGTCGAGGCCCTGTCCGGGATGGCCTCCCACGTACCCGACCGGCCCGAACTGCGGGATGACCTATGGATGCGGATCGCCGGAGCCTATGAGGCCAGGTTCGAGAACGACGGCCACCCCGAGGACGCACGGCACGCAGCAGACGAAGCGATGTCGGTCGTACAGCCCGTAATCACCGAGCTGAAAGACTCACGGGAAGCCGCCGAGAAACGCCTCCAAGCGGTCACGGAAGCCGTCATCCTGTGGCGGGACCGCCCCGGCGGCGACATCGGTCTTGCGATTGCGCTCGCCGGGATCCTGGACATCGAGCAGCCGGAGCCGCCCGCATCGGCCGCCCTCGTGCGCGTGCTCCGCGAATGCGACCGGATCGAGCGAGCCGTACAAGGCAACCCCACCACTCCGGACTTCGACGGCGCCTACCTCGCCTGCATCGGCCACATCCGGGAGGCGGCAGGACCCGTCCAGGTGGAGACGGATCCGAGGCAGTCCGCCTACGACGCCGTCCTGGCGTACATCCGCCAGCAGCCGGTCGACTTCATGCCCACCACTGTCGTCGACCGCAACGCGATGATCTGGGACGTCGTACACGCCGCCCTGGACGCGGTCGGCGTCCCGGAACCCGGCACGCAGCTGAAGGAGGACTGACGTGCTGCACTCCGTACCCGCCCCTGCCGAGGAGCAGCGGCCGAAGAAGACGTTCCCCGAACTCGTCGCCGCCATCTATGAGGACGACCGGGTCGGGCACGAAACCCGCGAGCTGCTCCTGGCCGTCGCGTACGCGGTGGACCTTGCCAAGCGGGAGGACGGCGTCAGCCCGCTGAGGTTGGCACGCCGGAAGCTGGGTGTGGAGCACGGCCGGCAGGCCCGCTACGACCGCCTCGTCTCCGCGGACGCGCCCCGCTACAAGCCACCCCAGGACACTGCCGATTGGGGGCCCAGCGGTGCGCCGGGCTGCGAGGCCCCGCGCCTGCGCCGGTACGTCTACCGGCCACGCCAAGCCCCCTCACCCTTCGACGATGAGGCCGTCGTCCGGTTGCGTCCGCTACCCGAGACGATCGTGCACGTCGGCCCGGACCACGTCGACCCAGTCGACTACCGCAACGAGCACCGGATCTGCGGCGCCAACTCCCACCGCCGCGTCCTGGAGAAGGACCCCCGCACCGGATGGATCACCGCGCACTGGTTCTGCAAGCGCCACACGGACCAAGCCGACCGCGTCACCGAACAGGTCCGCGAACAGAACGATCAGGCACCCGAACCGATCCCCAACACCGGCGGCCTGCTCCCCTGCTACTTCAACGCCGACTGGGCGAAGGTCTACAAGTACTACCGGCCCCGGTGGGAAGTCCCTCAGTACGGGCTGTGCGCGGACGACTGGCCCACCGATGTTGCGTCCGCACGGTCGACCATGCACTCACGGATGCGCGTCATCGACGGCGCCGACTTGGAGGGTGAGTGAGGCGCCGGGTGTCGCGGCGGGAGATCGTCCGTCGTCTGGAAGCCGTCGAAGCGCAACTCGCCCAGCGTCCCGCGCCCCTGCTCCCCGGCCAGGAGGCGATCACGGTGGCGACGATCGGCCACCACACCTACCTGGGCCCCGGACTGTGCCGCGAGGATCTGTACGGCACCATCTGCGGCGCACACCGGGACGCCCACCAGTTGATTGCCGAGGAAGACCTGCTGTGACGGTCAGGCGGCCGACTCCGTGACCGTGTCGTCCGTGGCGTCCGTGCCGGCTATCGCGTTCCCGTCGTCGACCTGATGGTCGGGGGACGTCGCCCACCGATAGGTGAGCTCATGCAGCGTCTGAACCCCCCACAGGGCCTTCAACGCCGTGATCTCGTCGGTGAGTTTGCGCGGTGACATGCCCAGGCGGGTGGCGGTGAGGCGTTGCTGGATACCGGCCGCGACGTCCCGCAGGATCGCCCGCTGCAACGCGGTCGTACGGATCCCTCCCCCGGGCTGTGAGACGGCGTCCACGGCCCGTACACCGGCCCGGCAGCGCAGTTCTCCGTGCCACGGTGACGCCCGATGCCACGCCTCATCGAACACCGCGGCGACGAAGGCGACCAGGGCGCGGTCGGTGACGTACCAGGCCGCGTGCGGCGGGGAGCCCTCCACCACATGGTCGGTGATGAACGCGTGCTTCCTGTCGACGACGATGCAGCGTTCGAACGGCGCCACCAACGTCCGGTAGGAGGCACCCCGCCCGGACATGATGTGCGCGCCCTCCGCGGTCACCGGATGGTCCCGCACCGTGTCCCGGTACAACGTCCGCAGCACCACGCCGCGTTCGAGCGCGCTGGTGTCGCGGTCGACGGAACGGTTCTGCAGGTTCTTCGTCCTCGGCCCGCCCGGCTGAGCCGCCAGGATCTCGTGCTCCGCCGAACCCACCACGTCGTCCAGGCGGGCGTTCACCATCGCCGGCGCGTCCAGGAACTCACTGCCGCCGCCGGCCCGCCACTGCGACGCCTCATAGTGCACCGCCAGCCGCTCCGACAGATCCGGCATCGCCTTCAGACGGGCGACACGCCGTTCAGCCTCCTCGATCTCCTCCCGGACTTTCCGCTGAGCAACCTTGACCGGATCCAGGACGACAGGTACGTGCGGGCGGTCCGGATCGAATCCGACAGCCCCCCATTCCACGAGTTCGTCGAAATGTTTCTTGCTTTCGTCCGGGACCTTTTCCTGACGGGCGATCAATCCGTATACGCGGACCGCATCCGCCGACAAAAAGCCTCTGTCACCAGGTGTGTTACCTGTGGCCAACGATCTGCTCCCCCATCAGAACCCTGATCAACTGCGAGTCTCCGCAATGCGCACACGCGCACCCGCAAAAGTACAAAACCGTAACTCCGATACGGCAGCCTATCCGTGGGGCGTCCCCCGGCGCCGGTACTCCGCATCCTCCCCACCACCTACGGTGTGTCTACTGCCAGCACACACCACGGGGGTGAGGACTCGCAGCAGGATGCGCAGCACCACAAGCCGGGGCCGCCCCACAATCATGTACCGGACATGACGAAAGGATCCCCTGACTGTGAAGCCCGTACGACGCGCACTCGCAGCCCTCGCCCTCACCGCGGCCGCCGTACTCACCCTGGCCGGTGTCGACGGAACCGCCACACCGCCGGACACCGCATGGGGAGCCGCCACCACAACCGCCGACCCGGCCACGCCGCCCGCCGACGAGCCCACCGGGCCGGCCGTCACACCCCTCGACACCGCATGGGGATAACCCCCAGCCTGTAGACCGCCCGGCAGGTCGCCCCCAGCGCCTGCCGGGCCCCGGGCCGGGCCGGGGGAAGGCCTCGCCGAAACTGCGGCAGCGTAGACCGCATGACCCCCACCCAAGTCGAATGGCGGCCGATAGCCGAGTTCCCCTACGAGGTCAGCAACCACGGCCGCGTCCGACGTTCCACCGGCGGCAGTAACTGCACGAAGCCTGGACGCGTCTTGAAGGGTTCCGTC
The DNA here is from genome assembly GCF_026341515.1 of Streptomyces sp. NBC_00878. Classification (NCBI taxonomy): domain Bacteria; kingdom Bacillati; phylum Actinomycetota; class Actinomycetes; order Kitasatosporales; family Streptomycetaceae; genus Streptomyces; species Streptomyces sp. NBC_00878. The sequence continues at coordinate 48,211 of NZ_JAPEOK010000004.1, forward strand.
GACCGCTACGGATACATAGTTGTCCGGCTGTCCCGGAACGGCCAGGTGCACGACCGCAAGGTCCACCGGCTGGTCTGCGAAGCCTTCCATGGCCCTTCAGAGCTGCAAGTCCGCCACTTGGACGGGAACCGCAGCAACAATACTGTGGCCAACCTGCTGTGGGGCACGGCAGGTGAAAACGCTGCCGACCGTGACCTGCACGGTACGCATCGGCGAGGGGAGCGCAGCCCCCGAGCCAAGCTGACTAACCGGCAGGTTGCCCAGATCAGGAGGGAACACGCGCGGGCCCGGGTGGGACGCCAGAGAGTTCCTCGTGGCTGGCTACCCGTGGTTGCCGATCATTACGGCCTCACCATTCACGGCCTGGCCACGATCCTTTACCACAACGGATACGCAGATCAGGGAGCGGCCCAACCATGACCAAGACCGTGGCAGTGGACTTCGACAAAGTGATCCACGCATACAGTAAGGGATGGCAGGACGGCACTATCTACGACCCGCCCCTCCCCGGCGCCCTCGAAGGTCTCACCGCCCTGATGGAGACGTACGCCGTGTTCATCCACACCACCCGCGACGCCGCCTCTGTGGCCTCGTGGCTGGCCGACCGGGGCTTCGACACCGTCGTCGACGTCGAAGGCCCCAAGCACCCGAAGCGCGAGTTCTGGAACGAACAAGATGCCCTCCTGGTCACCGACCGCAAGCTGCCGGCCGTCGCGTACATCGACGACCGCGCCATCCGCTTCCAGCACTGGGAGCAGGCCCTCCACGACATCGGCAATGTGACCTGATGGCCCGCATCTCCGCATCGCCATCCCCGTACGTCCGCCTGCGCCGACGGCCGGACGACGACCGGCTGTACGTGACCAGTAACGGCAGCACCGAAGCCGGCTACCTAGCCGAGGCCTCCATCCAGTACAGCGTCGGAGACGTGCCGCTCCTGCACTTCGAACTCGAGGAGCACCCATCCGACTTGTACGGCGACGGCATCGACGCCGCCCGGCACGACATCAGTGTCGACCGGATCCTCCTTCACGACTTGCAGGAACTGTCCAAGTCCGTCCGGTCTCACGAGCATCCGTTCCACGCTCTGCTCAAGGTCCTGGACCAGGTCCGCCCGTATCTGAGTGAGGCGATGCCGCCGTGCGGGCACGAGGACGTCATCGACACCAGCACCCTGGGCGACGCGACCAGCCGCGGCATGTGCGTGTGGTGTCCGGTGGACATGATCCTACTGAACGACGAATGGATGCCTTCCTCCTGAACGCCTGCGTCCGCGCCTGTGGTCGTGGGAGGCTTGCCGGGTTGCTGATGCGGTTCATCCCCCGTGGCCGTATCGGCTGACACTGCCCGGACCGCGATCCGCAAATTGCGCCTGGGGTTCTTGTGGCCCGCGTCTCTGGGGAGACCGGGCCACAGGCATGTCCGGGTACCGGACCACAACACAAAGAAGCGGCCCGCCATCCCCAGGGGTACGGGGGACGGAGAGCCGCTTCACCATTGACGAACCACACCGTACGGGACACCACCGATAACCAGCCCCCGAACGCACGAAACGGCCCACCAGTCCAAGTAGGACCAGTGGGCCGCAACGGGTGCCCCCCAGGCGGAAATGCCACGCTACGCCTTCCGCACGTACGGCGGGAACACCCTGGCCACCCGCTCAGCCAAATCCGCCGCAGCACGATCATCACGCCCATGCCGGCGCCCCGACTCCAACAGCATTGACACCATCTGCGCCGGACTGACCACCCACACCGGGCCCGGGAACTCCGCAGCAGACGCCTTCAACACCCCGCCCGTCACCTGCGATCCGTGCACCACCACCAGCGGCCACACCGCATCCGCAGGAAGCGACAGCCGCTGAGCAGCCCTCCGCGCGTACGAGGCGACCTTCTCTATCTGCTGGTGCCGGTCCTCCGTCCCGCAGTGCACCCGATCACGGACCAGCCACGTCGGCTTCTGCGCGTGCCACTGCTTCGAATCGACGATCACCACGCCCGTTCCGCCCGGCGCGGTCAGCACATGGTCCAGATCAGCCGTAGATCCGGGTAACGCCCGGCGGTGCACGATCAGCCACCCGGACGCGAGAAGCGGCTGCAGCATCGCCCTGGTGGCAGCTTCACCACGGTCGCCTATCTTCTGCCGTTGGGCCCGCGCCCAGGCGTGTGGATCGACACGAGGCTTCCACCAGGCACGCAGGCGCCTCCACACGGCTCCCATCAGACGGTTCACCGGACGTCTCCCGTCTGCTCCAGCCACGCCCCGAGAGACTCGTACACCTGACGCACCTGCGATCGGCTCAGAACAGCGTCGTCCTGGTTCACCGACAGGCGCAACCAAGGCCACGGCGTCCCGTCCTCCGGCTGGTCGTCCCGGCCGTCACGGGTGATGTGCGACGGAACCTCGGCCAGCTGAACGACACCGCCCTTCGGGTCGTCCTCGGACGGCAGAATGTGCGATCCCCGGTACGCGCACGGCGGATCGTCCTCCAAGTCCATGATCGTGCCCCACACGCTCACCGGTCCTCCCTCCACCAGCGCAGCCCCTCGGGCTCCGCACGCTCAACATCCCCATCGCGCACGGCCAGGTACCGGCAGTACGCAGCCACGCAGTCCGCGGCGTACTCGCGCTGCGGCGTCGTCATCTTCGACGTCACCCACCGCCACTTCCCCTCCAGCCACACGGTGTGCCAGGCGCCGCTCTCGGAAGTGTTCTGGCCTTCCGGGCGCAGGTCGTTCAAGCCGTCCAGTGTGACCGCCAGGACGTGAGCAGCAACACCTGCGAGGAGCACCGCATCGTCCTGCTGAACGGCCACCTGCTGCCACTTCGCGACCAGGGCGCGGGCTTGCTTGACCTGATCCTCGGCCGCTTCTGCACGCTTCCGTAGCGCTTCGGGGTCGTCGTCCTCCCTGCGGTAGCCGGGGGCGAGCATCCGCTCGTACTTCGGCCGCCACTTCTCGCACGCCTGGCACGTCACCGCGGTTCCCTCCGGCAACGGGCCCTGCATCATCGACTCCCCGCAGATCCCCGGCCCGGTCGCCCACGCGTCGAACATCTCCAGCCACGAGTACACGGCCAGATGCACGCCGTCCGGATCGTCGGAGATGATCGTGGCGTGTACGGGGCGCAGGTAGCGGCGCGTCTTGTCGAGCTCGGTCGTTTCGCTCACCGGTCTCCCTCTCCCACGACGAGGCGCATGCCGCACGTGCGGAGGATCCGGGCCGCCCACCACAGTGTGAGCACCGACCTGCCCATCAGCATCTGGTTCAGGTGCTTCGTGCTCACCTGCAGCTCCCGTGCCACCGACGCCTGCGAACGGCCGGACTTCTCGAACGCACGGCGTACCTCGGCACGCAACGATTCCGTGATCTGGTCCGCGTCGTTCTCCCGGGCTGTGTCCGGCACCAGACTCGCGTCCACCGCAAGCAGGCGCACGCACCGCGGGCCCTTCAACCATTCCCGGACATCCGCCGTCAGCAGCGTTCCGTAGCCCTCCGAGGTGCTCTGCGTGGTGTCGGTGATGTCGCACATCTCCCCGACGAACGCGTGCGCGTCCTGCGCCCAGTAGAGCTCCGTACCCAGCCGCTCCACCTCCTCCCGCGCTTCCCGAGCGGTGAGCAGCGGATGCTCGCCGGACTCACGCAGACCGGCATAGTGACGGGCCCAACCAACCGGCCCTGAAGGCTTCTCGCTCATCGTTGCCCCTCCCCAGCCAGGATCCGTACGCACAGATCGCAGTGGCAGCGCGCCCGGTCGCAAGCGTTGGCGGCCACCCACGACCGGTAGTGCCCTTGCGCGAGTTCGTCCGCGGTTCCGCCGGCGACCTTCCCGCCCAGAGCAATCCCCAGCGCCCCCTGAAGGCCCTGTACCTCCCCGGTGGTCATCACCCACTGATCGGTCAGCACCAGGCCCTCGGATGCGGCACGGATTGTCTGAAGGTGCGTGTTCCTACGGTGGAGCTCCCGCGTCAGCGCGTACACGACCGGGCTCTTCGCCGGATCCTCGGGCTCCGGAGGGCTGTAGTCCTTCCAGTCGTAGCGCACCCACAGCAGCATCCAGCCGCGCATCGACAACACCCGCCGCACCGGCTCGTACGGCTTTGACCGGGCCAGCGTCACCTTGACCGCCTCCGGGTTCTGCCGCTCCCACACGCACAGCCGGACGCCCGGCCACACAGGGATACGCATCAGGCGCCTCCCGCTACGACGGCGGCTGCCACGGCGATCCAGCCCTTGTGCCACGCCTGATCCATCAGCGGTCCCGCGCCCGGATCCTTGGCCAGCCAGGGCTCGTGCCCGGCCCAGCGCGCGAACCGGACCAACCTGGTTGACGGCCCCTCCTCCTGCCACCGGCCACCAGACCGGTCCGCGACGTAGTGCGTGACCGCAGACACCGCCAGCCCAGCGGTCGCGCGCCGCCAGTCCAGCCCAAGCCTGAGGCGCCGGTTCACGGCCGCCACAGCGAGGGCCTGCGTCGCCGTGTAGGAGGCGACGTGCCTGGCGCACGCCACCCTGCCCTCGCGTCCGTGGCCGCCCTTCGCGACCGCATCCTTGTCCTGCTGGACCCAGTAGTCCGCGACCTCGTGCGAGGCCGTCAACGCCGCGTACACCGCGGCGAACTGCGCTGAACGGCTGGTCATGCTGCTCCTCATGGTTGGGTTGACGTGCTGGTTTGCAGATCGTGCAAACGGCCTTGACGCGGCCATCGGGACTGCTTCGGCTCCCAGGTGTCGGGGCCGGGGATGGTGCGTACGGGCCGGCCGTGATGGCGGGTGGGCCAGATACGGCCGACGGTCTTGCGGGGGCATACGGGTCGGCCGTGCTGGTACAGGCGTCCGCGCGGGGTGAGGGCGACACGACGACCGCAGGACGGGCAGGTCAGACGGATCGTCACGGTGCGACCCCCTTGCGATGCCGGGCCGGCGGCCGGGCGACGGGTCTGGCCCGTCTGAACTCCACGAGGCGTTCCAGCACGTCGGCTATCAGGCTGCACGCGACGCAGGAGGCGATGAACACCCAGTACGGCATCTGCCATTGGCCGGTGGTCAGGTACCAGCCGAGTCCGGAGGCTGCTCCGAGAACGCCGGCGATCAGGTAGTACACGGGGCCTCCCAGGGGGCGGGATGTGACAGCGGGTTACGTGGTGCGGGTGTCGACCCCGCGAATCAGGCATAGTTCGATCAACGTTCAGTCACTGTGGGTATAGAAGGCCGTGCTTCCGGGCCGCATCCACAGCCGCCATCCGCCGCTGGAAGCCCCGCGACACATGCGTCACACCCAGCCGCCGATAGATCTCAGACAGGCGAGACGCCAGACCATCCCGGGGCATCCCGAGCCGTTCAGCGACCATCGACAGCGGCTCCCCGCCCGCAACCGCCCGCAAGGCCTTCACCTGCGCATCAGTCAGGGACGGACGGCGCTCCGGGAGCTGCCACTCGTCGGACAGCAGCAGGCTCATCTCCACGCCCAACGCAGCGCAGGCCAGGACGAACACGCGGAGCGTCCCGGCGCCTGCCTCCTCGAGCCGCTTTGCGGTGTTCAGTGCGAACCCGGCGCGTCGGGCGAGTTCCGTCTGGGACCAGCCGCGGGCTTGCCGTTCGGCACGGACACGGTCGCCGATGTCGGCCAGCAGGTCGTCCCAGTCCGGGCAAGGGACGGGCCCGCCACCCTGAGGCGACGGGCCCACCTGCACCGGGGCGGTCATCGAGCAGGCTCCGGCACCAGAGCAACCAGCTCAGCGGCAGCGTCCTGGTCCCCCGCCACCGCACGCACGTCCAGCGGCAGCGTCGACCACACGTCACCGAGCCACTCCATCGCCCACTCGTCGGGCCGGGCAGCCTCCATGGAGGCGTACACGGTGCGCAGGGCGTCGATGAGGGGCAGGGTCTGTGCTCCGGCGTAGGCGGCCACGTTCACCGTCAACTGGGCGACCAGGTCGGCAGCACCCTCGGCACTGCCGACACGGACCGGGGTCTCCTGGACGGTTTCGGCGATCGTGCGGGCCAGCGGGGCCAGGGACTTCAACTCGAGTGCGACGGTCACAGGTGGCCACCGTGCGTTCCGGCGCCGTCCAGCAACTCATGCAGCCACTTGTACTCGTGGCTGGTGGCCCACTCCCGTACGCGCTCCACCTGCTCCCGCAGCACGGCGATCTCATCCGCGGGGCTGCCCTTCTCGCCCTCTCGGGCCCAGCCGATGGGCTGCTCGTCGGCCGGCTTGCGCTCCACAGCCTCCGCGAGCTCCCGGGCGGCCAGGGCCAGCTGCTCCCGCCCGTACTCCTGCTCCGCGTCCGCATGTGGATTCTCGTCGCGCGCGTAGTGGGTGCCGAGGATGACGCGCAGTGCGGCCTTGATGACGTTGTCGTGCTGCTCGAAAGGCGGAATGTAGACGCCCATAATCAGGACTCCTTCGTGGTGCTGTCGTGCCGGGCGAGGGCGTCCAGTGCCTTCTGGTCTGGTGTCCCGCCGTGCTCCTGCGCCAGCCGGACCAGCTTCAGTCGCGTCTCCAGCGGGAGTTTCGGCTTCTTCTGCCACCAGCACGCCAGCGGGCCGGCGGCGTTCGCGAACGCGGTGGCGTGCTCCTCGTCGTCGAACGCGACAGGGATACGCAGTCCGGTACCGACGTGAGTGACGGACCAGCGGGAGTCGTCGACCTCGTACGGGCCGATCAGGACCGGGAAGACGACCAGGCCTTCGGTCTGCGTACGGATGGCGCCGATTCCCTGCCGGACACGCAGGGTGCCACCGTCCTCGAGGGGCAGGTTCATCGGAACGTCGACGTGCACGGTGGGCGTGGTGTCGTGTGTGGCGGTCATGCTGCGCCTCCTCAGGCGGGCAGGTAGTAGATGTGCAGGGCGTGGTCGTCGGTCTCCGCGGCGTCCCAAGAGACGGTCCACGGGATATCGGCGTCCTCGGGCTCCCACTCGAAGACCGCCCACCGGGCCTGCATCTTCGGCAGGTAGTCGCGGTCGATGCCCATGTCCTTGCAGAACGCGTGCAGGGCGACCGCGGCGCTCCTCTGGTCGTCGGTGAGGATGACGATGTCCTCGGACTCGCATTGCAGGACGGGCACGCCCTCCCAGTCGCCGCCGAAGTCGTCCGCGGTCGGCGTGAAGCGGCCCATCGGCAGATCCGGGACGGGAACGACCTGGTCCAGGTAGCGCAGCCCCTCGTAGTCGGTGGGAGTGCGCAGCCCGGACCGCCGCTCGCCGTCCAGGCGGATGCAGGCCAGCATCACGTCGGTCAGGCCGGGTTCGATGGCGGTGATGATGCCGGGGTGCCAGACGGTCTTGGAGTCGCTTTGCAGGTTGCTGTAGTAGGCGAACTCGACACGACGGCCGACGACCGCCTTCTCCGTCAGGATGCTGGTTTCGCTCATGCGCGATGACCTTTCAGATGTGGCGGGGGTTTTGGCCAAGCAGTGCGGCAAGGACGGGGATGAAGGTGAGGGTGATTCGGCCCAAGGTGAGGGCGAAGACGCGTACGGCGTCCGCTGTTTCCTCAACGGCGTCCATGGCGTGCATGCGGAACCCGTACCGACCAACCACAGTGGTGACGGTGAGGAAGGCGGCGAGGCCGAGGCCGGCCTGCCACACGAACCCGGCACCCGCGGTATGGAGGGGCAGGGACAGGCCGTACGCGGCCGCCACACCCAGCAGGGCGAGGAGCGTGCCACGGGCCTGCAACCACACGGTGCGCGCGTACTGGGCCATGACGGGGTCCTTCGTGGGGCGAGTGGAAGGGCCCGCACCCGGGCAGGTGCGGGCCCCTAGGTTCAGGACTTGAGCGGGGACTCGGTCCACTCGCCACCCGGCGTGTCACGGTGCAGCAGTACGGCCGGCACACGGCGGTTCGGGTACGTGTCGGCCAGCAGCCGGGCCACGAACTCGTCACGGTCCTGCTCGGTCGGCTCGTGGACGATGTAGCCGTCGGTGCAGCGCACACCCCACAGGCAGGCGTCCTTCTGCCGCTGGCGGGATTCGTCGATGTGGTCGTTGTGCAAGTCCACGGCACGTTCGCCGCCCACGGCGTCCCACCAGGAATCCACCTTCGGCCGGTGCTCGCCGTAGATGGCGCGCAGCCTGGCCGGAACGCCGGCGATGGCCTGCATGTCCGCGGACTCGAACTCCGGCGGCCAGTTCTCCACCGCGTAGCTGTACGAGCCTTCGTTGCGGACCTTCCACACCAGGGCCACGAGCTCCAGCCAGTCGTAGTCGGACAGGTCGGTCGGGTTGTGGATGCTGGTGGTGTCGGTGCTGTTGCTCACGGGTTCTGGTTCTCCTGCTCGGTGTTGGTGATGGTGGTGGTGTCCTGGGGAAGGTTGCGGATCATGCGCAGTGCGGCACGGCGGCCGGACCGCTGGAAGGAGGCCCAGCCCATACGGCGTGCGTTGCAGTCGGCGACGAACCGGCGGATCTGGTCGTCGGTCGGCTCCGGCATGCCGCCGGTCACTCGTCGACCGGGATCGGCACGAGGAGCACGGTGCGTCCGTCCGGGTCGCGGTAGCGGAACGGCAGGGCCGCGGTGACCGCGTACCAGAAGTCCTTGTTCGGGTCGGTCACGTCCAGGACGTCCCCCAGGGCGTGCCGTACGGCCTCCCGGGTCTCGTCCGAGCCGGGCGGGTTCACGCCGATCTCGTGGGCGATGGCGTCCATCTGCTCATCGCTGATCTCGTGGTCGCAGCCCAGCTGTACGGCCTTGGTGACGATGCGGGCGACTTTGCAGGCCCGGTTGTGGGCGATGCAGATGTCGGCGGGGGTGCCGGGCGGGAAGTGGTGGCGGGCGGTGGGAAGTCCGGAGTCGGTCATCGGTTCCTCCGTTCGGGTTCGTGGTGTGGTCCGCCGCCCCGCCCCCACCGAGTGGGGTGTGGGGGTCGGGGCGGCGGTTCATCGGCCAGCAGGGGGGTGCTGGCCGGGTTTGCCGCAACCAGGGGGCTGGTGCGGCGTACGGTCCCCACAGGGGGTACGGGGACCGCGGTCAGGAGGCAGGGCGGGTCACGCGTGCCCGCCGGGCTTGGGCTTGGGCGGCGTCAGGTCGGCCAGACCGAAACGGCGAGCGACCCTGGCCTCAGCGTCAGCAACGGTCTTGGCGTTCAGCCGAGCCACACCACGCAGGCCCTTCCGGGCCTCCTTGTTGCGCTGGTCAATCGCGCGAGCCTTCTGCTCGGGTGTCAGTACCGGGGGCTTCGGCTTCGGCATCTTCGAGACGGTCATCGGTCTGCTCCTACTGGTCGTAGTGGTCGGACGGGTCGTCGGCCGGGCCTTCGGGCCTGGTGCAGGCGGAACCTGCGGTCAGGCAGCGACGGGCCGATACGGGCCCCAGTCGCCGCGCAGCATCTGGTTGAACGGCCGGTCCTCCAGCTCAATGGGGAGGTCCGACCACACGAGCGTCGTGATGCCGAGGTCGACAGCCGCGGCCACCCGGTGGTGCCCGTCGACCAGCCACGGCTCGCCACGCAAGGTGCGGATCATGACGGGGAGGGCGATGCCGTCCCGGCGGATCTCCTCCAGCAGGCCGGCGTAGTGCTCGGACTGCCGCTTGTGGTCGAGGATGTCGCGGACGGTGTAGCAGTCGTCCGTCTCGTCGTCGTCCGGGGTCAACATGTCGAGGACGTCAGCAACGGCGATGGTCCCGAGCATCAGGTGTCTCCGTTCGCTTCGCTGGTCAGAGTCCGTAGTGGTCGGACGGGTCGTCGGGCTGCCCGTCTCCGTTGGAGCACCCCTCGTAGTGGATGCCGGCGGCGATGTCTTCGGGTCGTGCTCCGCAGTCGCAGGTCGGCATGGGTCTCCCAAGTGCGGGTTGCGGGTGGGTTGTTGTCGGTTCCACCAGACTACCCGTTCCGGCATGGCATTGCAATGCCTGTCACGGTTCCGGGAACGCCAAAGGGGCCCGACCCGAAAGCCAGACCCCTCACCGCGCGCACCACGCTAGAAGGGAGGTTCGTCACCACCCCACGCGCCACCCTGCGCCTGCTGCCCGCCCGGCGGCGCACCCCACGGATCCTCCCGTCCTTCGCGCGACGATTCGGCCCGCGCCTGCTGATACGCCTGCTTCCCCGCGCCCGAGCCGGCCTTCGACACCTTCGCCGTCGCACTCCGAAGACTCGGACCCACTTCCTCAACATCCAGCTCATACACGGTCCGCTTCACCTGCTCACGGTCCTCGTACGACCGCTGCTTCAACCGGCCCTGGATGATGACCCGCATCCCCTTCGCCAGGGACTCCGCAACATGCTCCGCCTGCTGCCGCCACACCGAGCACGTCAGGAACAGGCTCTCCCCGTCCTTCCACTCGCTGGTCGTCTTGTCGAACGTCCGCGGCGTCGACGCCACCCGGAACTTCGCCACCGCCGCACCCGCCGGGGTGAAGCGAAGCTCCGGGTCATCCACCAAATTGCCCACGATCGTGATGACGGTCTCGCCGCTCATGCCGCTTCTCCCATCTCGTTCTGCCTCAGGTCTCGCTCACGCGGCACGTACACGCGACGCCACACACGCTGGCCCTCCAGGGCGGCCTTCTCCTTGATGCGCTCCCACTGCCGCTCCGCAGCCGACGGCGTCATCTCCAGCCGGTCCGCGATCTCCACAGTGGTGTCGTTGGTCCACTCGAAAAGATGCTGAAGAACCTTCCGCCGATCAGCACGCCCAAGGGAAACGGACTCCCCCAACAGCCACCGGTCCGCCACGTTCCCGCCCTCCGTCACGACCGGACCCACCACATCGGCCACCGGACCAGCCTTCGGGTCGTCGATCGTGTCGTCGTCCCACGCCAACGGACCGTGGAACTCCTGCTTGACAGCGTTCCGCCGAACCCTGTCCGCCACATACTCCGGCACCCCGCGATCCTCAGGCATCTGCGTCCACAACCGGTCATAGAGGCCGGCCACCCGGCGGGCGAACCGCACCGAAACGACCGGACGGCGCAGACACGCCTTGAAGTTCTGCCGCAACAAGCCCACCTCTGCCGCCTGCTCAGGCTTCGACCAGCCCAGGGTCTCCAGCGCCTGCACACGACGCAGGGTCCCAGTCACGTCGATCAGCGCCGTATCCGGCAGATCATCCATCACCGGCCAGTACGCCAGGACAGCCTGAGCGGTCTCCCGGAGAACCTTCTGCCCGGGCGGCCTGCCGTTGGCCCCGTACATGAGGTTCTTCAACGCGCTGGGCGGCAGGTTCAGACGGCGCACCAGAGCGGGCTGCGACATGCCCGCTTCGCCCAGCGCACGGACGTGTGCGCGGACCGGGGCAGCGTCCACCAGCGGTGACTCCCACTGCCCTATCGCCATCAGGCGGCGGCGACGGTACTGCATGTGGGCCCGGGCGGATCGGTGCGGAACGGCTACGGAGCTCATGCCGACACCCCCTGCTCCTGCATGGCGAGGATGTTCCGCACGTTGTGGATGGTCTGCGCGTTGGTCCGCATCCGCCGGCCGATCTGCCACGCCGACAAGCCCTGCTCCTCCAGCGCCTGATACTCCGACAGGCGGCTCTCCAGGATCACCTCAACCGACGTACGGCCGTCCTCCGACGTCCGCTTCAGGCGGCGCCCGTGAATCCGCTCACGCTCCTGCTCCGTCAGTCCGCCCCACACGCCGGTGTCCTGCTGCGTCGCCAGCGCCCACGACAGGCACTCCTGAACGACCGGGCATCCGTCGCACACGCGCTTCGCCGCCTCGGCCTGCTGGCGGGCGTCCAGCCCGGAACCGACCGGGAAGAAGGACTCTGGGTCGGTCTCGCTGCAGGAGGCGTACGCCCGCCAATTGCTGCGGGGCGCGGCCCACGTTATGGGGCGGCAGATTTCGGTCGCGGTGGCGGTCATGAGGTGGCTCCGGGAAGGGTCGGCCAGGTCGCCTTGTCGAGGGCGGCCCGGTGGGTCTTGGGCATGTCGGTGATCGGTGCTCCGAGCCAGTCGCGGCCGGCGGCCATGAGGATGACGGCGTCGGCGGCGTTGTCGTCTCCGGCGGTGGGCCAGTCCGGGAAGCGGCGGGCGACGGAGTCGACGATGAGGTTCTTGGTGGCCTGTCCTTTGCCGGTGGCGTACTGCATGCGGTGGTTGACGGACATGAGGCCGATGGGGATTTCTCGGTAGTCGAGGTGGTTGTAGATCTGCCACCAGAGCCAGCCGCGTTCGTGGGCTCCTCCTCCGCTGCGGGAGGGGGCGGGGAGTTCGATGACGGCGAGGTCGGGGTTTCCGATGGCGTTGCAGATGTCCTTGACGAGGGTGCGCATGGCGGTGAGGCGTTCGGGGTGGGGCAGTTGGGTGATGCCGGGGTCTTTGGTGCGGGCTTTCTTGTAGCCGATGACTTCGCACCATCCGTTGCTGCTGGCGATGCCGGTTCCGGTGAGGCTGGTGTCGAGGCCGATGACGACGGGCGGTCCGAGACCGGATCGGTTCGGTGCGGTGTCGGGGGCGGTCATGGTCACTGGGTGAGCTCCTGGACGGGGATGGGGCCGTGTGGGCCGGGGCGTAGGTAGGTGGCTTGGCCGGGCGGGTGTCCGACATGGAGGAGGCGGCAGTATCGGCAGCGGTAGACCTGGAAGCGGGGGCCGCCTTGGCCGCGTATTTGGCGTGCGCGTCGTCGTGCTTTGCGGCGGCTGAGGAAGCGGGTTTTGCCGTGGCAGGCCCGCAGGTAGCCGTTCATGTCTTGCTGGTGACGGCGTCGTAGACGTCGCGGGCCCAGCGGGCGTCTCCGAGGGCGGTGTGCGCGGCTTCCTTGGCCGGGGGTTCCACGCCGACTGCGCGGGACAGGGTGTATGACGACCATGGGAGCGGGCCGGCGGCTTCGATGCCGACCTTCGCGGCGGCGAGTTGGACGATGTCGTAGGGCCGGTAGTGCCACTGGGCTGAGCCAGGTCCGAGGAGCTTGCGGAGGAACCGGTCGTCGAACCCTGGGTTGGAGCCGACCAGGACGGCGCCGCAGAGCACTGTTAGGACTGCCTCGATGACCTCCTTGCGGGTCATCGGCAGGATTAGTCCGTTCTCGTAGCCGGTCCATGCGGCTTCGGCGGGTACGGGTACGGCGAATCGCTCGAGGTAGCGGCCGATTTCCAGTGCTCGGGGGTCTGCGGTGGCGAGGTTGGGGCGGATTTGCCACGCGTATTCGGTGTCGGTGGGCTGGTTGTCGTCGAACTCGCGGAGGATGATGCCGATTTCCCATGCGTCGCCGATCTGCGCATCGAGGTGTGTGGTCTCGGTGTCGACGAAGGCGAGGGGCAACTGCATGGTGTTCCTTTGGTGGCGTACGTCGGCGTGGTGTTCGGCTGCGGCGAGGGCGGCGCTGTAGCCGGGCGTGTGGTCAGGCATCGGTGGCCTCAGTAGGGGCGGCGTCGAGCGTCTGCTGGGACGTCTTGGCCTTCACGTGCGGGCAGCGGGCCGCGAGGTCGATGTCGGAGCGGTAGCGGTCCCATCCCATGAGCTGGAGGCGGTAGCCCTGGCGCTGGTACTTGTCGCGTTCGCGCTTGAGCGGGAACTTCTCGTGCCACGCCTGCTCTTCGGTGGCGAACGCTTCGTCGCCGAATGCGGCGGTGAGTGCTCCGCAGGGGCAGCCGCACGGCGCCCACGTGATCCACGTGCAGTTCTTCAACGCGTGAAGTTCTCCGTCGATCTCGACCTTCAGTTCAGGCATGGTCGGGGTGCTCCTTCGCGGTGTCGGTGGCGCGCTGGGCGAGGCCTTCGGCGATGTCGTCGCGGGACAGGGGCTGGGTGTCGGTGGTGCTGTTGTCGGAGTGGGTGAGTTCGTCTCCGAGGGCGCGGGGGCGCTGGTTGGGCAGGGGGACGGGAATGGTTTGGGTGATGTCTTCGCCGAGGAGGTCGGGGCGGGCCCAGGTGGGGGTGTGGAGGATGCCCAGGCCGGCGAGTTCTTTCTTGGTGAGGGGCTCGATGGTGGTGAGGTCGGCGTGGAGTTGTTCGCAGCGGGCGGCTTCGACGCGTGCCGCGGTTGCGGTGGAGGGGCTGGTGAGTTTGAAGGCGTGGGTGGCGCCCATGGCGCAGGTGCCCTGCCAGGTGAGGGTTCGGGTGGTGTGGTCGTAGTGGAGGAGGGTGCCGTCGGTGAGGGGGCGGGTGGCGGTGTTGTTGCGGTGGTCGCGCCAGTCGCGGATGCGGTGGATGGGGATTCCGGCGAGGCGTGCGTGGTGGGTGGCGTAGATCTGGGCGTCGGTGACGAAGTCGCGGGTGCGGCGGTCGGTTTGGGGCTGGGTGGGGAGGGCTTTGACCAGGGACAGGCTGGGCGGCGTGGTCTTCTTCGCGGCGGGCTTACGGGGTGTGCGGGTGGCGGGTTTTTTGGCGGGCGGCTTCTTCGCGGCCGTCTTGGCCGGGGCCTTCGCCGGGGTGGTGGTGGCCGCTGCTTTGCGTGTTGTGGTGGTCATGGCCGTTCTCCGTCCTGCGGGTGTGCTGTGGCTGGGTGGTGCTCCGGTGTTGGTGTCGGGTGATGAGGTATGCGAAGGCGGTGAGGACGGCGGCGGCTATGCCGTCCGGCCAGGTCACCGCTCCCCCACCGCCAAGGCGTTGGCCACGGTGAGCTTGGTGGCGTTGGCGCGGAGGTTCTTCAGCCCGTTGGCGTCCTGCGGGGTGTACTGCGCCGCGTAGGTGAGGCTGGTGTAGCCGCCCCAGACTTCGCCGCGCATGAGCGGCGGGGGGCTGTTGGTCCAGGTGGTGGGGTGGGTGAGGCCGACGGAGTGCCCGAGTTCGTGGCTGATGACCTTGCGCCGGTAGATCTCGTTGGAGCCGGACAGCGTGTTGGTCTTCCAGCTGGTGGCGGCGAAGGTGGCGCGGGAGCCGTCGGCGGCACCGGTGGCGGTATGGCACTGGCTTGCGCCGGATCGGGTGACCGTGGAGGTGAGGCGCATGATGATGACGCGTCTGGTCGGGCAGGTGGTGGCGCCTTTGGTGATGGTGGTGGTGACGTAGAAGTTGACGCCGGTGTGCCGCTTCAGGTCGTAGGCGGTGCGCTTGGCGTGCTCGGTGAGCGCGGTACGGGACGCGCTGTCGTAGAAGACGATGGTCCAGGAGCTGCTGCTCAGGTACTTCATGCCGTTGCCGGTGGCGATCTTCCATCCGGTGCCGGAGTAGACGGGCCCGGTCGCGCCGTGCGCGTCGGACGGGGCCGCGACGACTGCGCCGACGGCGAGGGTGGCGGTGAACGCCAGGCTGGAGATGGTGCGGGTTCTCATCCGGGCTCCCCGGTGGTGGTGGACAGGTCGTTCAGCTGCTTCTTCAGGGCCTCGTTCTCGGCGCGGAGCTGGTCGTTGTCGGCGAGGAGCGTGGGGAAGGCGTCGCGGGCCACGCACATCCACAGGGCGATCGCTCCGGCCCAGTGCGGGAGGGTGGCGAGGAGCTGCCCGGACGCCTTGTGGGTGACGGTGTAGTGGTCGCCGTCGGGGGATTCGATGGGCTGCTGGACCCACGGTCCGGTGAGCCATTCGCCGAGGTCGTAGGTGCGTGCCTCGTAGTCGAGGTTCTTGTCCATCAGGCCACCCCCAGGCGGCCGGAGATGAGCTCCTGCTCGCGCTGCACGCCCTTCACGTAGGCGCTGTAGCCCTGCGCGTAGGGCAGGTTCGGGTGCAGGTCGGTGATGTATTCGGCCCGGACGTTCAGTTCTTGCAGGGTGAGCAGACCGTGGTCGTCGTAGGCGTCGGCGCGTCCGGCGAACCGGTCCAGGTCTTCGGCGGAGAAGCCACCGGTGGCCGGGGCGATGGTCATGGTCGTCATGGGAGGGGTCCGTTCTGGTCAGGCAGCGGGGCGCTGGTGGGGGAAGCCGTTGATGGCGGCCTGGTCGGCGGCGCGGATGAGGCGGCCGACGATCTCGTTCAGGGACGGCGGGGTCTTCTGGCCGATGCCGGGGGCGGCGGTCCAGTTGAAGACGTGCTCGATGACGTCGGGCCGGCCGTCGGTGTCGGGGACCTCGTAGTCGGTGATGGACGCCGACAGGGCGCGGAGTGCGCGCATGGTGGGCTCGCTGGCCTCGATGAGGTCCATGGAGGTCTTCTGGTCGGTGAAGAACACCGCGGGGGCGGGCCGGTCTTCGGCGACGACGTACGCGAGGGCGCAGATGTCGAAGCGGTCGGTCACGCCGTGCTCGGCGAACTGCTCGCCGGTGTGTAGGCCGTTGCATGTGATGAAGGTGGCCATCTTGCGGAGGATGCGGTGAGTGCTGAGCATCGGGTCTCCCCTGGTGGTTGTTCCGCCCGGCCGCGCAGTGTGGGCGTCATGCGCGGCCGGGCAGGTCTGTGGCGGTCAGCTGACGTAGCAGCCGCAGGGGCCGCCCGGCTGGCAGCAGTGGAAGAGTTCGCGCTTCGCCTGCCAGTCCATGGGCTGCTCGCCCTCCTTCTGGCGCTGACCGCACCGGCAGTAACTCCGGTTCAGCCACGGGTTGAAGGTGACGAACGGATGCTGTTGGCCGTCGCACCACTGTTGCGTCGAGGGCAGCGCGGACATCTGGTTCTCCTCAGGCGGTTTCGCGGTGGCGGTCGGCGCAGGTGGGGCACTGGTGGCGTCCGAGGTTGTAGCCGTCGGCTTCGATGCAGTGCGCGTCCGGGTCGTTGGGGTCGAAGACGACCGGGCAGCAGCAGGAGCAGGCGCACTTGCGGATGTGGCCGCCGTAGGGGATGCGTAGGCCGACCAGTGCGGCGGCGGCCAGCATGAGGGCCAGGTATTCGCCGTCGTGCGGGTTGTCGTCGGCACGCTCCATGACCTCGTCGAAGAGGTCCTGGTCGGCGAGGGTCAAGTGGTTGTAGTCGACCGTGGTGGGGCGTGTTTGGGCAGCAGTCATCACGGCCATGGGTGCTCCTGGGGTTCAACTCACGTTGGCAGGCCCGGTTTTTGGGGTCCTGTCGTTGTCGGCATGACCAACGTACCCGTTACAGCATGGCATTGCAATGCCTGTGACGTGTGGGCATGAAAGAAGCCCTGCCCGGGATCTGGGGGCAGGGCTTATCTGGTGGGGGCGTACGGCGGGTTACGGTCCCGCCTTCTCATCCACCATGGCGGCGTGGACCTCGAGCAGGTCACTCCAGGACGCGTAGTCCGCGCGGCCGACTCGCTTCACCGGCTTGCCGGCGCGTACGGCCCTGCGCCTGAGGACTTTCACGGAGGCCTCGTGTCCGGTGTCCCGGAACAGTTCGGATGCCTCCTGGAGGGAGACCATGTCCGATGCGGGACCGTAGGGGGCGGTGCTGAGGGTGGTGATGGCCACGACGGCCTCCCATGATCGACGGACGAGTTCGCAGCTCCTCGCCGATGACGGGTGGACTGAAGTTGATGCGGTTGTGGTGAAGGGTGTTCGGCTGGGTCGAAGGCTAGACCCGTGTACCCCGGATCAGGTTGCGCTCACACGGCCATGATTTTCGCGGGCCGCGATGTGTTCGTAGGCGAGGCGCGCCAGCGTCCAGGTGTTCGACATGCCGTCGTCGGCCACGCATTTCATGTTGGTGCACAGGGCGCGGCGGCGGGCGGGCGCCCAGCGCAGGCCGAACGTGCGGCAGGCGGGGCAGCGGTGCGGGGGGATCACCTTGAAGTCGCGCATGGCGATGGCGTGTTCGAGGGTCTGCCGGTAGATGATCGTGTCGCGGCGCTGGCGCTGGGCGGGGGCTGCGGTGCGGGTGTTGTCCAGGTACCAGGTGTAGACGGCTTCGACGCGGCCGGGCAGCGGGGTGGGGGCCGGGTTGACGGCGAGGACGTCGGCGGTGACTTCGGTGACGCAGGCCCGGATGTGGTCGGCGACGTCGGCGTTGTAGGGGAGGCCGGGCGCGGTGGGGGTGGGGCGGGGTTCGGAGCTGATGTAGGAGTGCCCCTGGGGGCCGGTGACGGGCGGGGTGTGCCGGAAGTGGTTGTTCAGGAGGCGCAGGCTGTTTGCTGCGGTGTCGTCTCCGATGCCCATCAGGTCCCCGTCCCGTAGGCGGCCCGTGCGGGGCGCGTTCGGGGCAGTGGGGGAGTGCCGGGGCGCGCGCCGGGGGCCGGAAGTCTTACTCCGGGTGATTCCGGACGGCTTATTCTGGCACGCATGGGGCGTGGGGTGAACGGACTATCGCGGATGATCAACGTTGTGTTGGCAAATTAGGGCACCCTGACTAATGTTCAAACACAGAGAATCCCTGGCATATGCACCCAATCATTCGGCTGCCTGGACCAGGCCCGGCACAGCCATCGCCCCTTCCACGATCGCCGCCAGCTCCCCGTACTGCCCGCCGTCCACCACGCCTTGCGCGTGCGCACCCGCAAGAAGGACCTTCACCATCTCCAGCGTCAGACCGAACGCGTCAGCAACCTTCGCGTCGGTCAGCGACAGGCGGTGCTCGTTGAACGTCTCCTCCACACGCTCGGCCAGGGCGGCCAGCGTCTCCTGGGAAGGCGAGTGCGGCTCGGGCGCGTCGTCGACGCCCGCGGGGTCGCACATCCGCCTCCACCGCCCCTGAGAGTTGGCGCGCTTCCCGCGCGCGCTGATATCGATTACGGCCGCATCCCCCTGGCTGTTCACTGCTGTGGGCGGGGTGCGGGCCGGCTCTGCTGCGGACATGGGTCGCCGCCCCTCCGGCAGAAGATCTGGGAAGGTCTCGTACGCCCGGAACCTGGCCCGGGCCCCTTGCCCGTGACGCGGCTGCCAGTCCACGCCCCGGGAAGGCCACTGTGACACCACCACAGGGGGCGGGGTAACAGGCCGCGCATATTTGACCCATCCCTGACGCGTTGGCGTATACGCAGATGGCTGGTTCCGTTACTGGCGGCGATGAAACCGCCGGTCCGGGTGACCTGTGCCCAGATACCGGACACACCACGCGCGGGGTGTGAAAAGCCCCCGCCGGGTGTGGGGGAACGTGTTTTGCCGACAACGCACCCAGCCCTGCGGGGGCCTCGAGACCTCACGGGCGGACCCGTCAGATGACGGGATTGTAGCCGCGGACTTTGCCACGCGGGGAGTAGGTTGCCCTCCTGGCCCGGCCCGCGGACGTGTGCGGGCCGGGTGCGGGTTGGCCGCCATGGCCGAGGGGAGGCCTGTGGGCTGCGAACCGTACAGGGTGCCTTGATCCTGTGCGGGCCAGCAGGTCCTCGGCCCCGGCCGGGCGGCCGGCCCGCCATGTGGGGGGTCAGCCCGGACCACCCAACCTGCCGATTTCCGTTCTGACGAGTGGTTTCACAGCACACTCACACGAACGGCTGACGATAAACCCCGACAACGTGGCGCAAAGCTGACCGGTTTTGACCAGTACAGACCACGACCCCGCTCCCCTGACCTGCACGCCGGGGAGCGGGGCCGCGTGCGGATGGTCAGTTGACGTCGGCCATGATCTGTTCCAGGACCTGGGCCATGGCGGCCGGGTCCTTCTCCTGAGCCTTCTCCAGCAGGACGCGGAGCATCAGGAAATACGGCTCGTCGCCCATCTTCACGGCCAGGTGCTGCGCGATGAACGTGCCATCGTGGTACGGCAGCCGTGGCGGCGACACCACCGCTTCCGTGGCCGCTCCGGGCCGCGGTTCCGGCACGGGGGAGGGCGTCCGGTCCGGTTCCCGTTCGACGGGCGCCTCCTGGACCGGCGGGGCAGCCGCGCCAGGAAGGCGCTCCTCCCGCTCGGGCTGGGAAGTCTGCTGGAGTTTTACGGCCGTAAAACTGGGCTCCCCCATCAGCGACCCGGGCCGCGTCTCCGCGGCGGCCGGCGGGGTCGCTCGAGCCGGTTCCAGAGCAGGCGCAGAAGCAGGCTCGGGCGGGGCCTGGCGGGCTACCTTGCGCGCCGCGGACCGGGCGGCGGACGCGGCAGCCCTCCGCTCCTGCTCTTCCCCCCACCACACAAGTTGATCCCGGGCCGCCCAGTGCTTGTCCTTCGTCAGCTTGCCGAGCTGGCGTGCCGCCTCGAGCGGCATCGTCTTCGCCCGCACCAGATCCTGAACGTCGCGGGCCAAGTGCGTAAGGAGGACCCGCTGGGTCACCCATCCGTCGACCCGCTCGAAGTGCTGGGCGACGGCCCGGTTGGAACCGAACTCGCGGACCAGCGCCTGGACGGCGTACGCCTCTTCGACGGGGTCGAAGTTCTGCCGGTCGACGTTCTCGGAGACCACCGCCTCCATGAACGTCTTGCGGTCGGCGGCGAAGTCGTCGTTGACGACACAGTCCAGGACGGGCAGGCCGACGGCGTTCGCGGCCCGGTAGCGGCGCTCACCGCTGACGAGGATGTAGTCGACGTCCTTGACCTGGTCGCGGTGGTCGGGCCACAGCTTCAGGTAGGCGTTCCGGCTGACGACCGGGCACGCCTGGTTCTGCCGGCGCTGCAGGCTCTTGCCGAAGTCGATGAGCGCGTCTTCGGTGCCGAAGTCGGTACGCGGGTTCACCAGGTTGGGGGAGAGCCGGGTGAGCGGTACCCGGTAGAGGCGGCCATCGGCCCGGGTGTCGGTGACCGGGACGTCCTCGTCGTCGCCGAAGAAGTCGTCGAAGTCGTTGCGGGCGGCCATCATCGGTCTCCCGTCAGCTTCTGGCGGCGGAGCTGGTGTTCGAGGGCCAGGGACACGAAGTCCTGCTTGGCCTTGGTCGCGGTGTGGTTGGGCTCGTACTGCGTGCAGAACCGTCCGCTGGTGAGTCCGCGGGTGTGCGGCTTGTAGTGGCGGATGGTGGTGTTGTACATGTTCCAGCCGCGCCGTTTGACCATGCTCTGTGTCTTGTCGCGGTCGGCTTCGGTGTCGCGGGGGTCCCAGCCGACGAGGACGCCGTAGGGGATCTGGCGGGGCATGAGGACGCGTTCGACGGTGGTTCTTGTGGGCCTGAAGACGGAGCCTTCGGCGGGGAGGGGGACGATGACGTCGTCGGCTACGTCGAGGACGGCCCGCAGGGAGTCGCCGACGGTGCCGTCACCGAGGGGGTCGATGGATTCGTCGTCCTCTTCCTCGTCGTTGAGGGGCATGAAGCCGGGGGTGTCGACGATGATGATGTCGGCTTTGGCCCGGCGCAGCTTGCGGAGTTGGTCGACGTTGTTCTTGGCGTTGACGACGCGGAAGGGAACGGGGCGTCCGGCTTTGCGGACTTCCTCGGCGTGTTCGACGCTGGTGGCCTGGGGGTCTATCGAGACGACGGCGACGTTTCCGTTGGTCTCGGTGCCGCCGAGGATCTCGGCGTAGACCGCGGCGAGGTTGACGGTGATCAGGGACTTCCCGACTCCGCCTTTTCTGTTCAGGACAACGGTGATGAAGGGCATGCTGGTTCTCCGACTACTTCCCGAGGTTCCGGTACTTCGGATTGACGGGAGCATCCTGCCAGATGTGGCGGCGGGGTTCGGGGATGCGAGCCGGGTGGCGGCCCGTGTTTTACGGCCGTAAAACACGGGAGGCGGTCGGCGGCTCGGCCGGACCGGGCGGGTGGAGTTTTACGGCCGTAAAACTCCGTCGTCCCCGTCGTCGCCGTCCTGGTCTTCGTCGGCCGGCCAGTCGGGCTCCTGGAACAGGCCCTGATACGGCGGCTTCGGCGGCCGGGTGTCGGGCATCTGCATGGTCACCGGTCGCCTCCGCACGCGAGGGCCGCCTGATGCTCGCGGATGTGCTGGTCGAGCATCGCCTGCTCCACCTCGGCCTGGTACAGCTCACGGGCTGCGGTCTCGGGAAGGTGCTGGTGAGCGAAGAACCAGTCGAAGGTGACGCTCCAGCAGCCGCCGGCCATGACGTGGAAGTCGGCGTGCAGCAGGCACATGGTGGGGACGGTCTTCGGGCCGGCGGGCGTTGGTGGTTCGGTGGTGGCGGGCATGGCCAAGGGGGTGCTCCGTTCGCGCGGGGTGATCGCGTACACCGTGCCGCAGATCCGGCCGGTCGTTCCCCTCGCTGTCGATCAGGCCGGGTCTTGCTTCTCGCCGGTGAAGGCGTCGGTGTCGAGGAGGTGCTGCAGCCGGGCGGTGAACCGTTGCCCGAAGGCGGGTCCCATGCGGTGGGCGAGGGCGATGAGTTCGGTGACGAGTGCGGCCGCGCCGTCCTCTTCCATGAGGTACAGGTTGCGGGCGCGTTCGGTGGTCTTGGCGATGCGTCCCTCGAGGAGCATCGCCAGGGCGGGGGTTCCGGTGAGAGTTTCCACCTGGGTGACGGTGCTGGCGTCCAGGATGACGGCGTTGGTGGTGTCGACGATGACGCTGTTGCGGTCGTGGGGTCCGCCGGGGCCGGCGATGTCGCCGCCGGACTTGCGGGGGTCGCCGCTGATCCGGCGGCCGTTCTTCTTGCGGCTCACGAACTCTCCTGCGAGGTCTCGGGGGCTCGGTAGTTGTAACGGGCGCGGTCGCGGGTGCACTGTTCGGCGGCGGCCGCGGCGATGATGTGCGGCCAGCGCGGGTTGTCGGGGGTGACGCCCTTGATGCCCCAGGAGCAGGAGAACGTCTCGTCGCCTTTCCAGTCGTGGTTGCGGATGGGGATGCCAGCCTTGCAGTCCCACTGGGCCATCCAGTACGGGGTGGCGCGGCCATGGGTGCGGCGGGACTCCCACTGCTCGAGGTGGACGGTGATGTCGTGGGTGTCGCCTTCCGGCATCCGTACGGTCGCGGGGACCCGCTCCGTCTCGGAGATCTTCCGATTGCGGCGCGGGCCGAGGAGGTGGTGCCGGGGGTCGATGCGGATGCTGCCGCGCATCCACTTCGGGTCGGACGCGGAGTGTTCGTCGCGCTTGGCCCACACCTTCCAGGAGAGGCGTCCGTGGTAGAGGTCGAATCCGATCTCGCGGGACTGGTAGCCGTCCGGGTTGAGGCGGCGTTGGACCCACTGCCCGTAGCGCTCGCTGTGGACGTACAGGGCTCCGAGCGGTCCGAGGGCGATGTGGGCGGCGAGGACGTTCTCACTGCCGGGGTTGCCGACCTTGATGTCGGCGCCGATGGAGTGGGAGCGGCCGATGACGAGTTCGGCTCCGAGGGATCCTTCGGGTGTGGCGGGCCAGGGGCCGGGGTCGTTGCTGACGGTGGGGGTGATGCCCTTGCGGGCGAGCTGCTTGACCACGGTCGGCGAGAGGCGGCGTGCGGTGGAGGTGGGGCCGGTGTAGGGCTGCCCGAGGTGCCACTGGTCGGGGTCCAGGTTGCCCTGGGGTTCGGGGCGTACACCGCAGCGGTCGCAGCACACCCAGCGTCGGCGCCGTTGGTCCTCGGGCCCGTACTGGGAGTTGTAGCCGTCCACGACGGGCTTGTGGCCGGACAGGCGGCAGAGGGGCATGAGGCGGGGCATGTTGTTGGCGTAGTAGCTGCGGTGGAGGAGTACTCGCGGGTCGGTGCGGTCCTTGGCGCGGTCGATGCTGAAGGCGTGCATGAGCGGTCTCCCGGGGGCGGTGATTGTTTACCGCGGTAAACGCTCCCGTAGATTCCGCCAACCCTTCCCCCGGCTCAGGCCACACCGAAGAGACGGGCCGGTGTCTGGCCTCCGTCCTCCTTACGCTTGCGGGCGATGGCGGCCCGGCGGACGGATTCGTCACGCCGGCGCTGTTCCTGCTCGAGTCGGTCTTCTTCCCATACCGCGTCGCGGTGTTCGTCCTCGGGCGCCCGGTTGGCGCGCAAGGCAGCCTCTTGGCGGGCCATGGCCTGGACGATGTACGGGTCTGCGGGCGCTCGGTCGGGGCGGTGGGCCAGGACGGACTCCAGGGCGGTGCGGTAGCCGGGGGATGCGGTCTGCCGGGTCCGCACGGGCGCCTCCACCGGCGCGGCGGACGCATCCTCAGGATCCGTGGTGGCGGAGTGGGGTGAGGTCCCGGCCGGGAGGATCCTCAGGGAGCGGACGGTGCCCCCGGAGGGGGACTGCTGGACCTTGGTGAGGATGTGGGCTTGGTACAGGCGCAGCTGGGTGGCGTAGGTGTGGGTGGCGGGCCGCAGGTGCAGGGTCCCGGTGTCGTGCTCGAAGCGCACCGCGGCGACCTTGTCCGCCAACTCCGGGGCGATCGTGGGCCACTGGTCGAGGATGCTGCCTCCGACCTCGGGGGGCTGCCAGCCGCGGTCGGTCATCATCCGCGTGATCGCGGATCCGAGTCCCATGGGGTCTCCGGCTCGGCGGTTACCGGCTTGGGTGCTGCGGGTCTTCTTCCGCTGCGGCTGCGCGGGGCGGGTCTTGGCCGCGGCGCGGGCGGAGGCGAGGGCGGCGCGGGCGAGGTCGATCCCGGAGGGCTGCTGGCTCATGCGGGGCTCCCGTTCAGGAAGGCGAGGATGTCGGCTTGGGCGTCCCAGGTGGTGTCGTTGCTGTCGGAGAGGTCGTCCAGGCCGCGGTCGCGGCAGTTCTTCCGGTAGCGGGCGAGGCCTTCCTGTACTCCGGCCATGACGTTGAGGCGGGTGCTCAAGGCGCCCTGGAAGGCGCCGACGGGGCAGTTCTCCATCTCGTACTTCGCGGCGGCGGCCTGCTGGGTGGCGGTGCGCTGATCCTGGTCGGCGAGGACGGTGGAGATGTACGCGGCCGGGGCCTTGGGCTGCCAGCGCATTCCGGAGCACATGCCGTGGAGGCGGTCGGCGATGGCGTACGAGTCCAAGCCCAGGTCGATCAGCGGGCGCAGGGCGAACGCTAGACGCCGCAATCCTTCCCGCTGCGTCCAGTTGACGAGGGGACGGACTTGGCGGGCGATGAGGATGTCCTTGGCGACCTGGAGGGCGTGCCTGCCGCTGCTGTTTGTCGACTTCTGGTGGGGGATGGATCCGCGGTCTCGGCTCGCGCGCTCGCGCGAGGTGTAGTTAAAACCACCCTCTACCTTCAGCTTTCCCTCTTCTTCTACCGAGTTAAGGGAAGGGGGCTCAAGGCCCTGTGATCCAGAGTTGTCCACAGGCGGGTTATCCACAGGGCTGGGCTGGCCGCGCTGGTCGATGATGATGCGCGCCGTGTAGCCGGACCCGACGATCGTGTGCCCCATGGCGTGGTCGTAGGCGGGCGGGATGACCGCGGCGTACACGGTGGCGGTGGCCGCGTAGCCCTTGAGCCCCATCAGGCGGCGGACGTTGGACCGTGTGCCGTGCTGGACCCAGGCGAGCGCCCCCAGCTCGCGGAGGTAGCCCACGTGGCGCTTCACGGAAGCCTTGGAGATGCCGGTGCGGGCGACGGTGTCGTCGAGGAGGTAGCGGGCGTGGCCGGTGTCGTAGTCCATGCGGGCGGCGAGGTCTTCGGCGATGGTCCGGGTCGTGGCGTTCGCGCGGGGGTGCAGGCCGGCTGCGATCAGCCATGCGACCGCGCGAAGCCACTTCCGGGGTCCGCTTCGGCGCGACGCGGTGTGCATGACCTCTTGGTCGGCGCCACGTACGAGTACGGTCCGGCCTGCACTATATTCGATCAGGTGTTCGGTTTGGGGGTGGGGTGTGTGCGTGTTGCGGGGAGGGGTGGGGCGCTGGGTGTCGCCCGCCTGGGGGGAGATACGCCGCGAATCGGGCGTGCGTGGGGCGGGAAGCTGACAAGGGGGGGTGCGCTGAGGCACTATGTACCTGCCGTCCTGCGGGCATGAAAAAACCCGCCTGGTGGTGAGTGGTTCGGAGAGAACCTGTAGGTCGCTCGACTTCTCGGGCCCGGTCGCCAAACCGGATCAGAGAGTTCGGGCCTTAGCTCGGATCGCAGTCCGAGCCGTTGTACGAGGCCGCGCACGGTGCGCCAACACCAGCGGCCAGCGGTAGAGGAAGCGCCCCCGCCAAGGGGCTCAAGACCTCCCGCTAGGAAGTCGCTAAGTCACCTGATCTCCCTTACTGGGTGAGGTCTGTCCGTCGGTCTCGCGGACCTGGGTCTCTACCGGTCCCGGCAGACGGAAGTCATTGCGGCCATCGCTCGGCACGTCCAGGTACAGGCAGTGCAGGACATACGCCAACTGCTTCTGCCAGTAACCGACATCGCCGATCGGGGTATGGGCCGCGTAGCTGAATCGGACGGTTCGGGTGGTCAGGGTCAGCGTGGCCCTCGCCCCGAGGAACATCGCGACCGTGTTGGCGATGCGCTCAGGCCGGACGTGGAAGTCGTCGACAGCTCGATTGCGTGGCCGCGGGCACTTGATGGTCAGCTCCCAGCGGGCGCCTGTTCCGGCGGCGCTCATGACGCTTCTCCCGCCTGGAACAGGGACGCCTGCTGCGTCAGTGGCCGGTTGGACCAGATGACCTCGACACCGCGGGCAACGTCGGTACGTCCGCGGCCGGACCGTCGCCGGACGACTGACCGCGATCTCAAGGCGGTCCCATCCCTCGTACAACTCGGTGTAGAGCGGGGACGGGTAGCCGGAGAGCAGCACCTGACCCTGCACCTGGTGCAGCGTGGCAGCCAGGGAACTGTGGAAGGCCTCGCTGTCGGCCTCGTGGGCGTAGTCGCGGCCGCAGGTACGCGTGTCGGACAGGTACGGCGGGTCCAGGTAGAAGACCGCGTCCGGAGCGTCGTGCGCGGCGATGACCTCGGAGGCGTCGCGGTTGTCGACCACCACCGTGCGCAGCCGCTCCGCAAGCAGGTAGAGGCGGTCGACCAGTTTCGCGGTCGCCGTGGCGTCGGTGTGCTTGGTCCTTATCCCGTTGGACCAGCCGGCCCGGCCGCCGGACCCGGCCGCGTTGTGGCCCTGGGTCGTACGGACGAAGAACCGGCGGGCCCGCTCCAAGTCGGACAGGCCCTCCTCCGCCAGGTCCGCGGCCGCGAACTCTTCCCGGGCGTACGGCGTAAGCCGCAGCGCGCGCACGAGTGCGTCCTCCTGGTCCCGCAGGGCGCGGAAGAAGGTGGTGACGTTGCTGTCCAGGTCGTTGACGACTTCCACGGGAGCCGGGGCCTTCGCGAAGAGCACCGCGGCGGACCCGGCGAACGGCTCCACGTACACGCGGTGCCGTGGCATCAAGTCGACAATCTGACCGGCCAGCCGCCCCTTCGCCCCGTAGTAGGGGAAGGGCGGCCGCAGGGCGGTCATCCGACTGTGCGGGTAGTGGGGACAGTGGCCGAAATCCTCGACACCGGTGTGATCTTCACGGTGGAGTATCGGGTCTCACTGTCTGAACGGGGATACCCCCGGGTACTCTGAGCCATGTCGGCACCTTCACTCGCGTAGCAGCGGTTTGGTGTCGTCAGCCCTCGCGTTCCGGCTTCGCAAACCGGGACCGCCACCAAGGTGGCAGCGGGGGCTTCCGACTTTGTCGGACCGCGCTCTCCGTCCAGCCTCGCAACTGACTGCACCTCAAGCGCAAGGCTCAGCCTACCGTTTGCCCGGTCCATCTGTCCCGGCTCCTTCCCCACGTGTCTCTCGTACTACTTGTCACACCGGATCAGCGCTCCCGGCCGATCTCCTCATCCTCCGGATGCCACTCCGGAGCCCGCTCCGCCACCGACAACACCCGGCCCAACATCGGCCCCATCGCGTGATGCCCCGCCTCCAACAACTCCCCCCGCAACCGCGCCAGCTTGTCCCGGTTGAACCTGGGCGACCCCATCAACTGCCCCGCCCGCACCCCCACCACCAACGCCCGATCCCAAATCCGCTGCACCACCACCGGATCCACCCCCGGAAACAGATCCCGCGCCAGCTTCCGAGGCGTCCCCACCGTGTCCAACTGCGCGGCCAGGATCAGACCGGCCAGGTACTCCCCGGAACAGATCGCCCGCCCCGCCAGCACGGCGTCCGTGACCGCGCGCGGGACCGGACCGTCCGACCCTCCCGCAGTAGGTTCGGTGGCTTCGGGGGCGGGGATGTGGGTGGTCACGCTGCGGCCTCCAGGCACTCGTTCGGGAACAGATCATGCACATCGGCGACATCCGGCACGGACGAACCGTCCAGACCGTCGTCGTCCAGCTGGGACAGCAGGAGTTCTAGCTGCCCGGGAATGTCGGCGAACCACACCCGCAGTCCGGGCCTGCGCGGACGTCGGGCCAGCTGCCGCCCGGGCGCCCCGGGCCGGGCTCCGTGGGTGTCGCCCTGGTCGGGTCCGTCGGCCGCCGCGCCGGTCCCGGCGCCCATAGCTGTGGCGGGGAGGCGGGCCAGGAGACGCTCGAACTCCGCCGCCCACAACAACAACTGACCATCCGCATCCATCGTGTGGGTTTTCGTCGTCGGCGGGATCGCAGGCACCAACCCGTCATCCGCCACCACCAGAGACCCGTCCAACAGACCCCGGGACACCGCCGCATCAAGCAGCTCCATCCGCGACGCCGAACGCGCCAACCCCAGCCCCGTCGTCAACGACGACCGCTGCCAGTTCGCCGTCCGCACATCCAGGCCCGCCGCATGCGCCACCTCATGCGCATCCCCGAACCCCGCCAACGCCCGCAGCACCGCCTGCTTCTGCGGCGTCCGCAACCGGTCATCCGGAACCGGCACACCCGCCGTCACCTCATGACGACGCGCAATGAAAACCCGATGCCGCTCCAACGCCGTACGCCCACCCCACACACCCTCCGGCTCCGCCAGACGCACCACCGCCCCCTCCGCAACCACAGAGTTCGCGTACGCGTCACACGCCACCATCACCGGACAGCCCAGACACACCTCAACGGCTGCCTGCTCCCGCGCCCGGCGCGCCTTCTGCGACTCCCCGCCCTCCGGCGCAAAGTGCGCATCCACCGGCAAGTCCAGATCCCCCGCCATCCGCGACGGCAACACCGGATCAGGCGCACACCCGCGATACGCGTAACGGCGATGCTCCGTGAACGCCCGACGCGCAGCATGCACATCCAGGGCAATGTCAGGTCCGGTCATAGTGGCCCCCCTCCGGGGTTCTGAGGATCGATATGCGAGGACGAATCGGCGGCCAGATACGCGGCGAGAGCGGCGTCCAGCACCATGTCCGCCTCCGCCAGCACCTCACGCCGCGCCTCCTGCACGGCGGCCGCCGTACGGACCCGGGCCTGGAACGCCGCCAGATCCCGGTGCATGCACGCGTCCGTGAGACGGTGCGCGGCGCGCTCCCGAGTGAGAGCGCGCCGCAAGTGGTGATTCCGGCACAACACGCCGGCCAGGACAGCCGCGGCAAAGACCGCGGCAACAGCTATCGGACGGACATCATCAGGCACGACCTTCACCTCCGGAGGGGGACAGCGGACAGACGGACTGCGGCGGGGCGTACGGCGGGGCAGGGGTCAGAACCGGTTCAGGACGTTGATCTCCGTGGCACGCTCCACAGCCACCCGCCCAGCGCCTTCCGCCGCAGCCCGGGCGGCCTCCTCCGCAGCCGCAGCAATCTCGATCGCATCCTCGTCATGCCGGGCCTGAACCCCAGGAGGCTGGGCCGCCCACCACGCCATCTGCTTCTCCCACCGCTCCGCCGACGCCTCCCTCAGCGCCGCACGGTGCGCCCGACTACCCCGATACGACGTGGGCTTACAGCGCTCCCACCACAACTGCACGACAACGCCGATGGCGGCGACGATCAGGATGCCGGGGATGACCCAGCGCTCAGGTTCGGTGATTTCAGGCATGACGGAACTCCGTTCGGCGACAGCCGGGATGGTGGTGGGTGGTGTGGAGCGGCGGCGGGCACCCAGACGGCCCCGCCGGTCGCACTACGCGGCGGTCGTCAGGCCGCTGTCCTGTGGGGTGTGGATGACGGCTCGCAGCCGGGCCCCGATCCAGGCGCCGACCTGCGGGCTGACGGCGTTCCCAAATCCGTCGACTTGGTTGCGGGCGGATCCCCAGACGGTGAAGGTGCCGGTGTAGTCGCCGAAATCGACGTCGAAGCCGCAGCCGCGGCCGATCTCGTACTCGCGCATCATGCGGAAGTAGCAGTCCTCAAGCGGCAGTTCCGCGAGTGCGGCCCGCCACTCAGCTGCGAGCATCGACTCAATCGCGCTGTGGTTGATCGTTCCGGCGGCGGTGAGGAGCCCGGGGATCTGATCAGCCGTGAACGCTGGCATCGCCTCGGCGTGCATCGTGGGCACGGTGTTCTTCCGGAACGGGACGACCCCGGAGGACACCACGGCGAGGGTCTCCGAGCCGACCTGAGTGGGCAGCGGTTCACCGACACCCCGCGGGCTGCCCTGGTAGTTATCGACCGCGAGCGCGAACGGCGGCGTGATCAGGCCCGTGGTGTTCGTCGCCGGCTGAACCCACAGCGGCTCGTCGAATCCACGCGAGCGGCAGTTGGATCCTGGCCGCTCGAAGGTGTTACCGGCTGCGGCCATGATCGCGCCGGTCGACAGGATCGACGTCTCCTGCTGGCTGGTCTGAGTCGCCATCGGCTGCCACGGATGCTTCTCCGAACCGTGCACGGCCTTCGCCGGCATGAGCACCGCGGGGAAGTCGGCGAACCGCTGGCGGCAACGCTCGGCGCGGGCCATCGTCGCGGCCGCGAGCGGACCAGTCGAGCCGTCCTTGTGCTTCCGGACCGGCTTGTCGCCGATCCGGATGCCGAGGTCGGTCAGGTCCAGTGCGGCCAGCGACGGCGTCATCGGGGGGACGACCTCGCGTCGGCAGCTGGGACACCGATAGTTGTACTGCTTGCCATAGCGCACCGAACCGCTGTCCGGGACGCCGGTCTTCCACGTCCAGACGGCTTCGACGTCCTTGTCGCAGTGGCGGCAGCGAGATACCGGGCGATGTTCCAGGTTGGGGGCGGGCAGGGACTTGTCCCAGAAGGCGATGAACAGCCGGTCGCGGGACTGCGGCACGCCGAAGAACTGGCTGTTGAGGTACAGGATCTTGTGGTCGTAGTTGAGCAGGTCGAACTGCTTGAGCCACCACTGGTACGTGGTCCCGTCACCGATCTTCGGGCGGTTGGGAAGCGCGGGCCCCCAAGAGGTGAGTTCGGTGGTGCACTCGATGAGGATCAGCCGCGGGTGGTGCTGTGCGGCGTAGTGCAGCACGCAGTTCGCGGTGGCCCGGTCCCGCTCCGACTTGGTGACCCGTGCTTCGTAGTCGGGGTCGTCGAGGTCGAACAGCGTCCCGCCCTGCTCGTAGGCCTTGATCGTGTTCGCTTGGCTGTGGTTTACGCAGCTGACCCCTGCGAGCAGCAGGTCAGCGGCGGGAAGGTCGCGGGCGGAGTGGTAGTCGGAGGCCTCGCGGTCGACGAGGTCGGCGATCCAGTGCTCCACGTGTGGGTGGTTCGCCTCGTGGACCTCCACCTTGTAGGGGTTGTGGTTCGCGGCCGAGATCGCGGTGAACCCGGCGATCTCGGCCGCGAGGGTGAAGCCACCGAACCCGGTAAACAGGTCGACCGCGGTCAGCGTGTCGTGGCGGAAGCGGCGGCGCTTGGTGGCCGGCCGGTGCGTGGCCGTGCGGGCCTGCTGCATGGTTCGGCGAGACATCAGCCAGCACTCCCGTCCGTCTGGCCGGACTCAGCGGCGGCCCTGCGCTCGGCGCCGACACGAGCGACCAGGCCGCCCAGGGTGGTCTGCTCCTGCGTGTCCGGGGCGAACAGCGCCGCACCCAGAAGCCCGCGCTGGGACAGCTCCCCGCGGAACAGGGCGAGGCACTGCTCGTACGTGGTCTCCGGCTTCATCACCCGGGTCACGTAGTGCTGCACCGTGGGCATCGGCGTGCCCTCGTTCAACCACTGCGCGATCTTCGCGCCGGTCTCCGTGTCCGGAAGTTCGATCCGCTCACCGGACTCGAACAAGCCCGGGTAGGAGCACTTCGACACCGTCATGGTGTGGCTCATGTCCAGGTCACCGACGAAGTCGAACTCGTACTCCGCGTCGGCCCGCTGGTCCGGCTTCAGCCCGACCTTCTTCGGCTCCACGCCGCCACTGTCGTTACGGACCAGCTCGTACGCCGTCTTCACCCGCAACGTCATGATCACATGCCCGGGGAACGCCATGATCGCATCCCACATCTGGTGCTCGATCGGCTTCACCGACTTCCAGCCCGACGTGAACGCGTTCTTCGACCTGGAAGCGTCGGTCGTCCGGTCGACCTGCTCCAGCACGCCGCCCCGCCCGGACCAATAGTGCGTCCCCGAGTCGATAATCATCACGTCGATCTCGCGCTGCGCACCGATCGCCAGCGCCTGCACCAGCGTCTGAGGCCGGAAGTCCGGCATCCGCAGGTGCTTGAAGGGGAACAGGCCCGCGTAGTGGCTGGCACGGCCCCGCTCGGTGTCACAGACCCCGATGTTCGTACCCATGCCGGTGGCCATCGCCAGCGACGTGTACGTCTTACCGGCGTTCGCCGGCCCGGTCAGTGCGATGAAGGCGTTCGTTGCAGGTCGGGTCACGTCCTCGAAGTCCAGCCTGTAGCCCTGGTTTTGGGTGTGACGATTCGGGCCGCCCGCGGATGCGGCGGCCTGCGTGGCCGTAGCCATGAGGTCTCCTAGTGGTGAAGCGATGTACGTGGTGCGCAGGGCCGGACCGGTGTCGGCGTCCAGCCGGCCCCCGCACGATGGCGTTACTGGAGGTAGTCCTCCACGTTCAGGCCGAACTCCTCAAGCAGCCAGGCCAGAGCAACCCACGCATCCGGCACCTGGAAACCCAGCTCCTCCGACCGCTCCGGCTTCAACTCCCGCATAAGGGCCCGCTGCTCAGCATCCGTGCGGATGTTCAGGTTGACCTTCTGGACCCCGGCGCCACGGGCAGCCTTCACCGGCTCCGGCGGAACCCAGTCCCCAGCGATATACCGGGCGAAGCCCTCCCGGACCACCTTCTCCAGCTTGGAGTCCTTCTCCGACGCCAACGCCTTCAGATCGGCCCGCAGCTGAGGCGTGACACTGATCGCCAGGTTCGGCTTGTCGCTGGCCACCGCCCCCCACCGCATCCGGTTCAGGAACTTCGCGCCCTCCTCCGTGAACACGAAGTCGATGCCCTCGGCCAGGTCCGGCCTCCCAGTCTCCCGGCAGTGCGCGGACGCCTGGTGTAGCAGTTCGATGCGCTTGTCGTCCCTGGGTGCGGGCACGGGGCGAGGTCCTCTCGGCGGGCGCTGCCCGTACCGGGACCGGTTGGGCGGGCGCGTGGGGGGCGTTGACCGCACCAGTGTCCTCCTTTTCGCATTGCTACGCCATGTAGTGGCAGCGAGGCGGTGCCCCGATGACCACAACAGTACCCGCCATGTCATTGCATTGCAATGGCACTTCCTCTACTGTGGGAACCACACCACAACGAGGGGGAACCCGATGAACGCCAGCGCCCGCCAGGCACGCCGGACCATCCGCAACCGGACTCGCAGCCAGCGCGCCGCCTCCCGCATCGCACGACGCGGCAACGGCTCCCTCACAACCCACTGCATCGCCGCCGGACTTGCCCCCAAGGAAGCGCGCACCGTCGCCAGCAGCCTCCGCAAGGCAGCCGTCAAGCTCGACATCCATGGAACGGCAGCCCGCACCCACGCCGCCGGACGCATGCGCGACTGCCTCCGCTACACCGCCACCGAGGTTGCCCGCGCCGCCGTCGTGTACCGGCCCCGGAAGGCCGCCTACAAGGACGCCGCAGCCCGCCTCGCGCTCGCCGCCTGAACCGCTTCCCGGAGACTCATGTGACACAACCTCGCCACCCCAGCTGGGAAGCGCGGTCGGCCCGCGCTGAAGCTAATTTCCGGGCGGCCCTGGCCGAGCTGGGGGTTACGCTCCTGGCGCCGGAGTACCTCGGATACAGCGCACCGCATCCAGCCATTTGCGCGGCCGGGCACGAATGCACGCCTCGCCCCAACAATCTGCGACGCGGACGCGGAGCATGCCGAACGTGCTCGCGCCGCGACCCGGAGGCATCAGAAGCCGCGTTCCGCCTACGGGTCGCTGAACTCGGTGGCACCGTCCTGGAATCGGAGTGGTTGGGCAACCGCGGTTACCACCAAGTTCGCTGCGCAGCTGGCCACCTGACCAGGGTTCTACCCAACCGCGTTCAGCAGGGTGGCGGCATTTGCGCAGTCTGTGCGGGGCGCAGCGTTGACGGAGCAGAGGCCAAGTTCAAGGCCGGGCTCGCCCAGCTGGGGGCAACCCTGCTGGAGACCAAGTGGCTCGGAAGCGGAGCGCCTCACCGAATTCGCTGCGCCCAAGGACACGAGGTCACCACCACTCCGAGCCAGGTTCGGGACAAGAACAGTTGTTGCCGAACCTGCTCACGTCGCGACTCGGACGCTGCCGCGCACGAGTTCCGCGAACGTTTGGCCGATATGGGATCCGTTCTCCTAGAGCCCACGTGGTTGGGAAACCGGTATCCGCATCGCGTGATGTGCGCATCCGGCCACGAGTGCTCGCCGCGTCCGACCAGCGTGCAGCGAGGTCAGGGCATCTGTGAGACGTGTGCGGGCCGTGACACCAAGGTCGCCGAGGAGTGGTTCCGCGCTCTCCTTGCCGAGGCCGGCGCTGTGCTGCTGGAACCAGAGTGGCTTGGCGCGCGAGTCCGTCATCGTGTTCGTTGTGCCGCCGGGCACATCAGCACGCCCCTTCCCAACGGCGTGCAACAGGGCAACGGGCTGTGTCGTCACTGCACTGGTAAGACGTGGGACGCCTTCTACGTTGTCGTCAACAACGACGCAGAACTGTTGAAGTTCGGCATCACCCACGGCAGCGGACGGATCCGACTGAACGATCACCGCCGCGATGGGTTCGTCACCGTGCGTAGATTCCTTCCGGCATTGCCTGGAGATATCGCGCAGAACCTGGAACGCGACGTCCGCAGCACCCTTTGCCTGGCAGGTGAAGTGCCGGTACGCGGACGGGAATACTACCCAGACCGCGTCACCGCCCTCGTGCTCGACATCGTCGAGCACTACCCGATCCCCGGAAACGCCAAAGGCCACCCCTCCGAGCTGGAGTTGGTGGCCGATCCTCACAGGCGGACCCGTCAGATGACGGGATTGTAGCCGCGAAACTTGCCACCGATCAATACCCGCAATCGCCCGGCCAGCCGATCCTGTTGGGCAACGTTGGACGAATGACAGAGAACACTGACTTCATGGGACGCAACCAGCAGGAAGCCCTCACCGGGCCCGTACCGGGAGCGCGCCGGCGGGTGTGGTGCCGAGGGGCCGGCTGCCATCACCAACTCACCGACCCGGAATCTCGCCGCCGCGGATACGGCCCGGTCTGCGACCCCGACTACCGCAACCCCACCCCCGACCACGAGGTCGACCAGGACCCGCTCCCCGGAATGTAGGAGAACCACCGTGCCCGTGTACGAGACCCAGTCCGAGTTGGACGCCGCCGAAGCCGCCTACCGCCGCGCCGATGCCATCGAACGGGCGTGCAAGGCGTCCGGGCAGCCGTGCGAGCACATCGGTAACCACCATGTCGAGGAGAAGCACCGCCGGGGCCTGCACCTGCGGGCCGCCAACGGCATGTTCCACAGCGGCATCCGCTCCTGGCTTCCCGTGCACGGCTGCCGCTGGTGCGGCCGGGAGGAGAACGCGCACTGCGGGGGCTACAGCGTCGGCTCCAGGAAGCGGCAGTTGCACACCTGGGAGCAGCCGACGCCGGCGCAGATCCGCGCCCGCTGTATCGCGCACGGCCTGGACCCGGACAACCCGCCGCCGTTGCCCGCTCCGTACGCGCCGCCGACCTCGGAGTGCCGGTGCGACCGCGGGGACGAGGACGCCGAACCCTGCGACGCGGAGGACTGCTGCATCACCGAGCTCCTGGAGATCGGCGTCCCGCACTGACGTGCCGGAGGGGAGCTGGGGGAAGGTTCCGTGCATTCGCGCATAGCGTGTGCTGCAGAGGCTGAAGAACCCAGCGCGGGTTCCCCGCGCACCGTCCCACCTGCAAGTTCAGTAAAACCTCGGGAACCCCCCGCCCCCACTGCCCGTGGTGGTGCAGGACCCCGGAAAAGTGCGGCCCCTCCCGCGCGACCGCCCCTAGTGGGTGGTGGGCTCCGAGGTTTTATCCAAAGATCTTGATGTTGTGTGCGGGGCAGGCACAATGAGATGCCATGGACCCGCTCACGCTCCTGGACGACTGGCTGGACAGCGCGCTGCTGCGCTCCTCCAGCCGCATCGAGTACCAGCGTGAAGTCACCCGCTGGCTCACCTGGTGCACCGCCCAGCACCCCCCGGTCGACCCCTACCGGTGCGGGATCGAGGACATCGCCGCCTGGTCCTCCACCTTCCTCACCGCACAGCTGGACGGCCGCATCTTCGACGGCCCCGACGCGCTGGCGCATGTCGCGGAGCACCACCGGGCTGCCGCGCTGTCCCACGACCGGCGCATCACCGCCCTCACCCAGTACTACCAGGCCTGCCAGACCCGCGGCGCCATCCGGCTGGCCCCTGATCTGAC
The DNA here is from genome assembly GCF_026341515.1 of Streptomyces sp. NBC_00878. Lineage (NCBI taxonomy): Bacteria > Bacillati > Actinomycetota > Actinomycetes > Kitasatosporales > Streptomycetaceae > Streptomyces > Streptomyces sp. NBC_00878. Next base: position 84,250 of record NZ_JAPEOK010000004.1, read on the forward strand.
GATGCTCCGCAGCGGTCTGGACCGCGACGCGACCCCGCCCAAGCGCCTCACCCCCGCCGAACGGTCCGTGCTCTTCTACTGCATCGGCACCTGGGGGCCCGACAACGCCCGCCACTACACCCGCGACCGGCTCGTCGCGTTCCTCCTCCTCGAAGGCCTGCGCCCGGCCGAGGTGACCCGGGTCGACTTCCGGCACCTGTACGAACTGCCCGACATGACCTACGAAGTGCGGGCCCCCGACTACGAGTACGAGGCCGTCGGCCAGAAACACGTCCTGCAGCCCCTGACCGCCGCCGCACTGCGGGAGCACCTGCCGTTGCGGATCCCGCCGGCCGACGGTGTTCACGCGCTGATCCTCGGCCAGGGCGGGAAGCCGATCACTACCGCCTACCCGAACATGCTGGTTCAGCAGATCTGCTCCACCCACCCCCTGCTCGCCAACCGCACGCCGCCCGTCACCGCCGACGCCATCGCCCACACCGGGTTCTGGGACACCCCCACGGGTGGCAACTGAGCGGATTGCGTCGCAGACGGCCGGGCCGTACGGAAGGATCGGCGCATGGACGACGACTGGGTTGAGACAGGCGAGAAGGTCAGTAGCGGTGCCGAGTTGCGGGAGTACGTCTCCGACCTCCGTGCTGCGGTGCACCACATGCAGACGGGACTGGGCCGCGCAGCGTCGGGTGCCCTGAGTGGACGTTCCTGGATCGACACCCCCGGCGAAGAGCGGCCGAACCACGACGGCCTGCTGCGGGAGCAGCTGGACATGACGGCCACTCCGTCCGGGATGTCCGCCAAGGATGCCGTGTACCGGCAGTCGCTGGCCGCGTTGCTGATTGCCCTGGACGCTGCCGACCGCGCGACCCTGACCGTCTGGCTGGCCGACATCAACGCCCAGGACCCCGACCGCCTGGCCTGACGTACCTCAGCGCTGTGCGAGCAGCCGTGCAGCGCGTTCCCTGCGCTGCTGTTCCTTGCGGTCCGCGCGCGCCTTGGCAGCCTGCTGGCGCGCCTGCTCCCGGGCCTGCGAGGACAGGACGCGGGCGACGGTGGTGGGGTGCCACTTTCCGCCGCGCTTGCTGGGGAGGCCTTCGGCGTTGGCGCGAGCGGCGATGGCGCGTACGCCGAGGCCGTCTTCGTCGCGCCAGCGTTCCATCTGTTCGGCAATGGCGTTCTCGTCCTCGGCGTCGGTGAGTGCCTTGTCAACGGAGCGTTGTCCGAAGCGGGGGGAGCCGTAGGCGTAGCCGCCCTTGGCTCCTTTGGCGGCACGGCCTTCGGTGAGGCGTTTGATGATGAGTCCGCGGTCGAGCTGGTGGAAGACGCCACGCATCTGGCGCATGGCGGTGCGCATGGGGTCGGAGACATCGTCCTCGAGGTGTTCGCCGTGGTCGGCGGTGAAGACGCGGCCGCCAATGGCCCATACGTAGGAGAGGACGGCTTCCTGGACCGTCAACTCGCGGGCGAGGCGGTCCAGGTTGGGGGCGATGATGCCGTCCGCTTTGCCGTCGGCGATCCATTGGACGGCGTTCATGAGGCCGGGGCGTTCGTCGAGGAGGGTGGTGCCGGACTTGCCGCCTTTGCTGTCTCCGTCGGTGACCATGTGGACGATGCGCACGGTGGGGGTGGTCTGGATGGTGCCCCACCTGCGGCAGTCGGTTTCTTGGGCGTCGAGGCCGTAACCGTCGACGGCTTGGCCGGCGGTGGAGACGCGGCGGACCAGGACGAGGCGGAGAGCAGGAGTCTGGGGGGTCACGGCCGGACCGTCTTGGCTGCCTCGATCCGGCGGACCTGGTCCCGCAGGATTCTGATCGAAGTGTCAGGGATCGCACCCTCGATGGTCAGCAGCGCGTTCAGCACGCTGTACGCCTGTACGGCGCGGTCTCGGACGATGGCGTGGTCTTCCCCGCCCGGGGTGTCAAGCAGGTCCCGAAGGGCGGTGAGCAGTTCGCGCGTCTTGCCGCGCACCTTGGAGTTCTGAGCCGTCGCCATGGCCCGACTGTACACATCTATGCCCATAGATGTAACACCGCCCGGTCCGGCGGCCGGAGCATGATTATGCGGGTCGTAACACACGTTATGCGTATGCCCCGGAGCGGTCCTGCGCAGAACCGCTTGTCTCTCCCTGCCGTAGCCGCCACATCTGAACATGCGACCAGCCCGTGATCCGCTCCACCCTGACCGGGGCGATCTGAGCGTCCAGCGCGCGCAACGCCGCCGCCCGCATCACCTCCTTGGCAGCCATACGGGCTTGCGACGCCTCTACGCGATGCGGGCTTCGCCGCGCCAACGACTTGGCCTCCTGCCACTGCTGGTCGCTGCGCCGGTACTCATCGGCTGCCCGCTGGAGTTCACGGATCAGCGCTGTCATCGCTTCTGTCCGGCTCACATAGTGCAGCGGCAGCCGGTGCTTCTCGCCACGCAGTGTGGAGTAGACCCGGGTGTCCGGCCAGTCCGCGATGCGGGCCACCTGCGCCACGAGCACGCCTTCCCGTACGGCGTCCCGGACGGACTGCTCCAGATCCGCATACCGTGCGTCCCGTGTCTGCTGGGCGACCGTGTACTGGCTGCTGCGGACACCGTGCTGGCGGGCATCAGCCAGATCGGTCAGCGAGATAACGTACTTCAGCGCGGCTTCCTCGAGGGCTTGGACTGCTCGTTCGATGCTGTGCATGCCCTGAGTGTCAGGCAGTTCCGCCAGATTGTTCCCCCGGATGGTCGGCCCGGAGGAGGAACATTATCCGGAGCTATGTGGCGCGTTGCCCCTGCTCTCGTGCCGCCTCCGGCTCGTCGGCCAGAAGTCCGGCCCCGCGGAGCATCTCGACCTGATGTCCGGGGTGTGACCTTCCCAACTCGGCCCAGCCGCACAGGCAGCTGCTGATGTCGCGACGCTGGTGGGCGACGAGGATCAACTCGGCATCCTGCAAAGAGTTCATACCGACAGTCTGGCCTCGCAGCCGCCAGCCGTTCCCCCTCGCCCCCTCGCCCCGTTGCCCTGGAAACGGGCGCGGGCCCCTCCGTCCAAAAGGGGCCCGCTGCGCAGTCCGATCGTCCACGCCCCACCCAGCGCCGAACCATCAGTCACAAGTGAGCTTATCGCTCCTCAGCCAGCGGGCTCCGGGGAGCCGAACTACTAGTCCGGGACGAAGTGGTAGATCCAGTAGTAGTTCTGGTAGATCACGGACTGTTCGACTGCCGTGCGATTCTTCGCCCAGATCGATTCTCCGCTCAGCGGGGAATTCCGTGATTTCAGGGCGTGAGGGACTTGCGAACCTTGCAGCACGTGATGCACAGTGGAGATGTGAGGCCGAGGGAACAGCCCAACGCCCAGCCCGAGGGGGAACACCATGACCTTCACCAGCGGCAACCTCCGCGACCAGATCGTCACCGCCACCGGCGCCAGCGACGGCGAATACGACGTCGACGGCATCGTCGAGGAGATCGTCGAGAAGCACGGGGCCGTCGACATCGAGACCCTCGACACTGACGAGTTCTGGGCCATCGTCGGCAAGCACGCCACCGCCTGACCATGGCCGACGAACTCTGGACCATCGAGGACGTCGCCGCGCACCTCGGCGTGAAGTCGAGCAGCGCGCGCGGCGCCCTCTCCCGGATGGGGGTGCGGGCCCACAGCTTCCGCCCTCACCCCGACAGCAACCGGGCCCAAGCCCTTTACGACGCCCAGCAGGTACGCACCGCCCACGCAGACCGCCCTGGACAGGGCGCCCGAACCGACCGAACGACCGACTGACCGATGCTCCGAGAAACGAGGACACCGAATGCCCGAAGGTCAGGAAGTCGAGCAGTGGGCGCAGTCACCACACTGGGAGGTTGGCCCGTGGTACATACGCCCCAATGGCCAAGGTGACTATGTCGCCTATCAAGGTGCGCAGCGCGACAACCCGCTGTGGTGGGCGTTGACGGAGGTTGCAAACCTCAGCAGGTGGGACGGCATCTCGGACCTGCTGCCGGGCGTCAGCACTGACGACGTCGGCGCTTACGTCGGGAAGGTTCGGAGCCTCGTCGGCCAGGAGGTCGTAATCTCACGCCGCCAGGCTGAGGAGTTCGCCGAAATCCTGCGCTCCTCGACCGAGCGGCATGGAGGGACTGGGAGGATGACCGACCTCGCCAAGTGGGCGATCGAAGCGTCGCTGCGACGCCTGCCGCAAAACGTCTCTGACGAATGAGGGCGCACCGGCCCGAGCCCCGCCATCGTGCGGGGCTTCAGCGCGTCAGGATGCCGACAGATTCTTCGTCTGTCGGGCGAGGACTGGCGGAAGGCACACCGCGCACAGCGGGCTGGCGTCCGAGCCGTAACGCTGGGTCGGATGGCCGCATCCGGCACACGGCCCGACCTGCGCAGGCGGGCACACGGGAGATGGCGGTTTGACTGTGGCAGGCGTGCTCATGACCGCATCGTACGTACGATGCAGGTCAGAACTCGAAGCCGCCCCGGGCCACGAACACCACGGAGCGCACGATGTGGTCGTCGTTGGCGCCGCCGTTCGAGCCCGTCCACCCCACCCGCGCCGACGCCACCGCGCCCACGGCCACCTCGTCGAAGATGAGCGTGCTGTCCAGCCACACCGACAGTCCACCGTCCGCGTACCGGACCCGCACCGTGAACGGTGCCGCCCGCAGGTCCAGGGCACCGCCGTACGTGGCCACCGTGGTCATCGCCGACGCGTTGGTCGTGACGATCCTCGCCCGCGACCCCGCGCCCGTATCCAGGGCCAGAGCGACCGATGTGCAGCCCACCAGGCCCAGGTCGCCGCCGCCTCCGCCCTGGAACGTGGCCGCCGTGTCCGCGGGATCGGCCAGCGCGAAGCAGATGCCATCCGCACCGGAGCCGCCGGACATCTCGCACTCGAACGTGACGTCCAGGCCGTCGGACGGCTCCAAGCCGGTACGCCAGCAGGTGCCCGAACCGAAGCCGTCCGCAGCGTGCGTCAGGTAGAGGTCGTCTGCGTCGAGGGTGGCGAACCCGTTGCGCTGCCACCCCGTGCCGGTCGGCGGCAGGATCCGCGACCACGGCTCCCACACGCCGTCCGCCTTGGGTCCGTAGAAGCGGCGGGCTCCCGGATCGAGGGCCCAGTCTCCGTCGATACCGGTCGCGTCGGAGGGTTGCCCGGTCGTGGTGAGCAGGCCCGGGCGGGCGGGCCCCTGCTCGCCCTGCGGACCGGTGGCCCCGTCGGCTCCGTCTTCCCCCGCAGGGCCCTGCGGTCCTTCGGGCCCGGTAGCGCCGGCCGCGCCAGGAGTTCCGTCCTGGCCGTCGGCTCCCGCAGATCCGGCTGGTCCGGTCTCGCCCTGTGGCCCCGTGCCCCCTGCTGGTCCGGTGGCTCCGGCCGGACCTGTCGCGCCTTGGGCGCCGGTTGCTCCCGTCGGCCCGGCGGGTCCTTCTGGTCCTTCCGGGCCGGGCAGGTAGACAACGGTCCCGCCGCCGGTGATGGTGTCGGACAGGTCCGCTCGGATGCTCCCCACCCAGTAGCTGCCACTTGCGGGCACCACCACGTACGACACGATCGGCGTGCCGTCCTTCGCCCGGCCTTCCTGGATCGCCCACAGGGTGTCCCCCGCATCCGACTCGATCAGCGCGTTCGCGGTGAGCGGCACCGACCAGTCGCCGTCTTCCTCTGGGGTGATGGGGACCGGCCGCACGAGCTCGCCCGACAACGACGCCACGTAGCCGACCGCGGGCTTGCCCGTCACGTCCACCAGCGTGGCCAGCATCTCCACCCGCGCAGGGCTGGCCGACCCGATCAGTTTCCCGGTCACCGTGGTCATCGCTTCGTCTCCTAGTCGCGGCGGTTCAGCAAGCCGAGCGGCAGCAGTGCCGGCGACGTGTCGTTCGGTTCGTCGGGGGACTGCGAGGGGCTGGGTGAGGGATCGGGGTCCGGTGGGGTGGTCGGCCCGGAGGTCTGCGTGCACCGGTAGCGCGGGTTGTCGGGGTCGAAGTCGTCGACCGGCACGCACCGGTAGGTGGCGCCGTCCTGGCCGGTGTACGTCCACTCCGACGGCGGGGCCCCGTTCTGCCCGTCGGATCCGTCCTGGCCATCCTGACCGTCCTGCCCCGGGGCGCCGGTGGCGTCCTGCCCGGGAGGTCCGGTGGGTCCGGGCACGGTGGAGTCCGCGCCAGCGGGTCCGATCGGTCCTGCGGGTCCTTGTGGGCCTGGGCTGGGGGTGATGGTCGGGGCGTCCTTCCCGTCGGCACCTGACGGTCCCCGCGGTCCGGGAGGGCCGCTCTCCCCCACACCAGCCTGGCCAGGGTCTCCCCGAGACCCGGGAGGCCCCGCCACCGGGGTCTCCCCCAACGACTCCACCTGCTGCGCCAGCGCATCGCGTGCGTCGTTGGCCTCCGACAGGTCCCGCGACAGGATCAGGAAGCCCGTCAGTACCGCCGCCAGCGCGGCCGACGCGAACACCGCGGCGAACACCGACAGATAGTTACCGCGCCGACGCCGCTTCCTGGCCTCCGCGCGCATCTCGGAGCGGGATGTCGGCGCCGGCACCGTGGGTCCGGTGGTGGTCTTCATGCCTTACCTCCGGCCACGAAGAGCACCACCGGAAGGATCAGGCCCAGCAGCGGCACGATGACCGACGCGACTAGCCACCGACGGGTCTGCGTGACCCGGTCGGCGTCGGCCTGCCGCTGCCGCTGCACTTCCTGAACTCCTTTCGCCAGATCCTCGATCGCTTTGACCATCGCGGCCTTCTCCACGGCGTAGACATCCGCGCTGACCAGCCGGTCAAGGCGGGAGTTGATCTGCGCCATGTCGTCTCGTACGTCGCCCCGCAGGGCCTGGATGAGCCGTCCAAGCTCTCCCAACGACGGCTCATCCGCCATGTCCTGCTCCGGTGGGGGGTGTAGGGAAGGGGACCGGTCAGGCGGTGTGCTGGCCGGCGTTCTTCGTCAGCGGGCTGGACTGCTCGAGCGACAGCGCAGGTACAGGCGCCGTTACTTCGCGGCGCAGGGCCAGGGCCACGGCGCTCTCCACGACGAGCATCCACAGGGCCTGCTGCTCTGCGGTGAAGTCCAGTCCGAAGCCGAGGAACAGGGCGAGAACGGCTTGGGCGAGGTTCACGATGGCTGCGGCTGCAGCGCCGGTTCGCAGCACGATCGCTTCTGTGAGGGCTACCGCGCCGGACAGGACGGCCATGATGACGGCCTGCTGCTCCGCGGTGACGTCCATCCCGTACGCGGAGCTGAGCTTCAGCACGACGGCAACGAAGGCGAGCAGGTAGACCGGCTCGCGCCCGAGTATCTTCACGGGTTTCTCCTGGTGGGGTGGTGGGTGTGGTGAGGGGTGGTCAGACGTTCGGGACCTTGAGGGCGTCCCACGAGGTCTTGCCAGGGAATCCGTCGGCGTCGGAGCCCGTGTAGCCGAGCTTCTTCTGCCAGCGCCGGTAGGACTCCCGATCGGTGTTGGTCCAGTTCGGACCCGGTCCGGATCGATAGGCGCCGCAGCCTTCGGCGACCAGGCGGCGTCCCATCGCGGTGATTACGGCCGAGTGGCGGCCGCCGTGGAAGAACGCCTTGCCGGGGAACGGCTCGTACGCAGGCTTCGTGGGGGTGGTGGGCTTGGTCGGCGCTGCGGGCTTGGTCGGGGTGCCGGGCTTCGTCTCCACGACGGGCTTGCCCGGCACGATCGTCGTGTCGATCGCCCCCGGATCCCAATGTGAGTTGCCGGGCACGTGCCCGTGCCCGTAATGGCCGCCCTTCCCCTCCCACGTGGCGCGCGAGCGGGAGCCCTTCGCCACCTCGGCAGCAGTGCCCTTCGGCTTGCCCGCCGGCCACACGTCCGGTACTCCGTGGGCGCGCGCGGCCGCCAGAAGCTTCCGGAAGTTCGGCTTCTTCGCCGGATCGAAGTTCCGCGTCCACGGCGAGGCGGCACGACCGAGGACCTCCACCTGGATGCAGACCTTGCCCTCACGGTTCGTCCGCCGGGTCCCGTCGTTCTTCAGGGCGCGCCCGGACTGGGTGAGCGGACCGAACTGTCCGAGCTTGTCGGTGACCGGGCAGTAGATGACCTGCGGTTCCGCGCCAACCCGGATCAGGTAGGCGGCCACGCTGGCGAAGTAGCCGCCGCCGGCCGGGCTCTCGGTGGTGTGCCAGACGACCCGCGGCGGGTGCCCGGGGGTGTCCATGGCGCCACCGATGGACAGGTCGCCGAACCGCGTCACGCCGGAGACGTATGCCGGGCCGGAGGCGCCGCGGGGAAGAATCTCCTGGATCCCCATGCCGTCCCTGATCCCGGGCAGCGAGACGCCCATGTCGTCGTTCGCCTCGGGGGCAGTGACGACTCCTCCCTTGGCGAAGCCGCCCTTCGGCGCCGGATCCGGCTCGTACACGCGGTACTCGGTGGCGTCGACCGGTACGTACACGTCGGTGTACCCGTCGTCACGGATCACCATGAAGGCGCCCTCGATGTGCGGGTGCTCCTTCACGAACCGGCCGGAGTCCTCCAGGTCCGCGATCGCGCGGACCTGGTCGACGTGCGCCTGGTCGACGGTTCCCAAGTACGTGGTCTCGAGCTTCTGCTGCGGGGTGTTGGGGTCGGGCGACTCGAGATGGTCGATCGCGACGTGGTACTCGGTGTTCTTGGTCATCGGGCGGCGTCCAATCGAGGCTGCGTGACGTCGATCTGGTCACGGAGGGCGAGATACGTACTCAGGCGCAGGCGTCCCTCGCCGTGGTCGCCCCACGAGGGACCCCACGAGTTCCGGAAACGCAGCACGGTGTGGTCGGGCAGAAGCGTTCCGTCTTCGGATGCGACGGCCTCGAGGGCGGTGATGCAGACCTCGTGGCCGCCTTCCAGCGTGGAGCCGAGCCAGCCGGGGACGGCGTCGATGAATCCGTCGCGGTCTCTGGTCTGGGTGAAGGCCTCGTACCAGGGCATGCCCATCAGGACCGGGCCGGTCTGCAGGAGCATGCAGAGCTCTTCAGCCGTGGTGGCGTGCCCGTACTGGTCGACGACGCCGCGGGCGCGGAGGGCTTTGGCGATGCCGAGGCCAGAGGATCCGCAGTCCTGGGAGGGCCAGGTGTAGTCGTGCCACTGGTCGAGGGTGGTGGCCTGGGCGTAGAGGTCGATGGCGAAGCGTTCCGCCGCGGTCGCGTCGTTGGTGTCCAGTCCTGCGGCGGCGGCCCGGTCCTTGTCGAGGATCACCGACAGCAGTGCCGTGGCGGCGTTCCCCGTGCAGGATCCGAGGGCGTCGACGTCGTCCTCGATGCCGTGGGTCTGTGAGGTGAAGATGCCCTGTGAGGTGAGGTTCTGCTGGTTCAGGACGGGGATGCGGGGTTCCCACGCGGTCGCGCGCAGCGGCTGCCCGTCATACCTGCGTCGGTAGGCCAGGCTGCGCGGGTCCAGCACGAGGTGCCGGCCGAGCTTGCCGGTGACGTCGTACTGCGTGATTTCGAGATTGGGCACCCGCCCGTGCTCCTGCACTTCCCCGCGCCCAGAGCTGATGTTCGTGGCGGACCGCTGTGGTGCGGTCGTCCCTCGGGGGCAGGTCTGAGGGCGGAGGGTCGCCCGTGATCTCAGGCTAGGGCCTGGTGGGGCAGGTGTTCCCCCGGCTTGCTGGGGTCAGGAGACCTCGGGCTGGGGGTCCATCTTGGTGGCGGCGAGGATCTCTACCTTCTTTCCGCAGGGTCCGCACTGGATGTTGGGCTGTCCGGCGTTGGAGTAGACCTCGGGGACTTCCCAGTCGCGCTGGTAGTTGGGGCAGGGCTGCGGGTTGTCGGGGTCGCCGGGCGTGGGCATGGACTGGGTGTTGCAGCGGACGGTGACGTCGTAGTACGTGGCGGGTTCGAAGACGATGTCGGGCATGGCGGGGTCTCCTTAGGAGGCGATGACGAGGTACCAGATGCTGGTGTTGGTGGTGTTGGTGCGGTTGACCCAGATGGTCAGGCCGGTTGCGGTGACGCTGGTGGCGGAGCATTCCACGACGGTTCCTGGTGCGGCCGACTGTGCGGTGACGAACGCGCGGTGGACGGTGCCGGACAGGTTCAGGCCGGTGACGTTGATGGAGGTCGGCGTGTTTGCGACGGGGGTGATGGTGACGCTTCCGGTGACGATGTTGCTGGCCGTCATCAGGCCGTCTTTGTCGACTTTGAAGCGGTCGGTGCTGTCGCGGGTGAGGCGCAGCAGGTTTCCGGTGTATCCGACAGCGGCATCGACGTAGACGGCACTGGAGGATGAGTCGGGCGGGACGACCTGCAGGCGGCCCCCGGACACCTGGGCCAGTCCGGAGATGACGTTCAGGAGGGTGTCGGGGGTGACGTTGGTGGTGTCGAGGAATCCGATCTGGGCGGTGGTGCCGTCCAGGTGGACGCGTCCGCCGATGACGGTGGCGTTGTTGGAGTCCCGGAGGCGTTCGGCGACCCAGAAGTCGGAGCCGAAGAAGGTCCGCCACTTCATGTCCGAGTAGCCGCTGCCGGTGAACTGGCCGGAGTTCAGTCCGAGGTCGGCGGCGCCCGCGGTGGTTTCGACGACGTTGATGACCGCTTCGTTGCTTTGGTCATCGTTGGTGAAGCGGAGGTTCGGGTAGGTGCTGTCGGGATCCAGGTACAGGAGGGCGCCGTTGTTGCCCTCGAGGAGGAGTCCGCGGTCGGATAGTTCTCCGATGGCGGTTCCCGACGAGTTGTAGATGATGACCTTGTTGGCGCCTGCCTCGTTGATCGTGATGCGTTCGCCCGAGGTGGCTGTTTGCAGGACGGCTCCGGTGATGGTCCCGCCGGTGATGGTCTTGCCGGTGATGGCGTCCGCCGCCA
>NZ_JAPEOK010000005.1 GCF_026341515.1 Streptomyces sp. NBC_00878
CCCAGCGCTGCGCGCTGGACAGCGAAAGCTGCTACGCGTTGCGCCGGCTGAGCGCCCGCTCCGCGGGCGCAGGCGTGGCTTGCCACGCCTGTCAGTTTCCGCTTCGCTTCAACTGACACGTAGCAGGCCCGCGTTGCGGTCCTGTTCCGGCGGCAAGCCGCCGGTCGAGCTGCTTCGCGCCTCGACGCAGGTCCGCTTCGCTCCCCTGCTTTTAGCAGGCTCTTCGAGCCTGCTAAAAGGCTCGCTACCGCGAGCCTGGCTGGCTGGCTGCAGAAACGGCACTTGCAATGTCTGTCTCCTTTCCTTCCTGGGCCACTTGACACGCCATCACGAATTCCTGACTGCCCGTCACTTTTGAGGGTCTATTGTCCCATACTGCTGGTGGCGGGATGGGGGTCTTCGGGGTTCAGGTGCAGGGGCTGTCATGTATGAGGCACGCTCGATTGTAAGCGTGTGATGGCCTCGTATCTTGAGGTCTTGCATCATAATTTCTCTGTAGAGACTCTACCTTGAGGGCTCACTGCCCCCGTAGATCGAAAGGCGGGATCTCATGCCGAGGAAGCAGCGGCTCCGTCCTCATCAGGTCGAGGCAGTTGACGCCGTGGTCCGCGCGCTCGGGTCTTCGGTGAGCGGAGAGCTCGCGGACGCGGCGGTGCGTGCGCAGGTGATTGCGCCTCCCGGGGCCGGCAAGAGCCTGATCGCGGTCTATGCGGCGCAGGGGCTGCGTGCCGAACGGGTGTTGGTTCTGGTGCCCACTATCGATCTGCTGGGTCAGATGGTGGGTGTATGGCGTGCTGGTGGGCGTGGTGGCCGGTTGTTCGGGGTCTGCTCTGAGCGGGAGAAGGCTGCTGTGGGGGTGCGGTGCACTACGGATGCGGGTGAGTTGGCGGGGTGGCTTGCGGGTGGGGGCCGGGTGATGGTGTTCGCCACGTATGCGGCGGCGGGTCTGGGTGTGCTGGAGCGTGCTCATGCTGCCGGTGCGGGGCGTTGGGATCTGATGGTGGTGGATGAGGCGCACCGGACGGCGGGGGTGTTGGGGAAGCCGTGGGCTGTGGTGCATGACGATCGGCGGCTGCCGGCGGTGCGGCGGTTGTATATGACGGCGACTCCGCGGTTGTGGGAGGTAGCTGGGCTGGAGGGGGTGGCCGATGGGGCGGAGCGGCTGGTGGCGTCGATGGACGATGAGGAGATCTTCGGGCCGGTGGTGTACCGGCTGACGATGTCGGAGGCGATCGAGCGGGGGCTGATCGCGCAGTACCAGGTGGTCTGCGTGGATATTGCTGATCCGCAGTTGTCGGCGGTGCGGTTGGTGGGTGCGGAGGCGTTCACGGATGAGGTGCGGGGGGTGCGGTTGGCCGCCTTGCAGACGGCGGTTTTGAAGACTGCTGCGGAGCATCGGCTGCGGCGGGTGTTGACGTTTCATCACCGTACGAGTGAGGCGGAGGCTTTCGCCGGCGGGCTGGGGCAGGTGGCGGCGGCGCTGTGGGAGGCCGATGCGGGATCGTTCGCGGAGCCGGATGCGGTGTGGGCGGACTGGCTGTGCGGGGAGCATCGGGCGATACACCGGCGGCAGGTGCTGGAGACTTTTTCCGCGGGGGTGGTCCAGGATGCCGTGATGGAGTTGTGTGTGCTGTCGTCGGCGCGTGTGCTCGGCGAGGGGGTCGATACCGCAGCGTGTGATGCGGTGGTGTTCGTGGATGCGCGGGGCTCGACGCCCGATGTGGTGCAGGCGGTGGGCCGGGCGCTGCGGATGCAGCCCGGGGAGGGCAAAGTGGCCTCGCTGGTGGTTCCGGTGTTCCTGGAGCCGGGTGAGGAGCCGGACGAGATGCTGGCCTCACGGTCGTACACGCATCTGGTGAAGGTGCTGACCGCGCTGCGGGCGCACGACGCCGAGGCTGTCGAGCAGCTCGCCGTCCCCCAGTCCCCCAGTCGGCAGGCTGTCTCGGCTGCGGGCGGGACGGCGGGTGGGGTGGTCAGCGGGGCGGCGCAGGGGCTCCTGCGGTTCTCCACGGCCCGGGATCCGGTGCAGTTGGCGGCGTTCATCAGGGCGCGCGTGCTGCGGCCCGAGGGCGAGTACTGGCGGCGGGGCCTGCGGGCCGCGATCGCTTACGCCGCCGATCACGGGCACCTGCGGGTCCCCTATGGGTATACCGCTCCCGATGCTTTCGCGCTGGGGGTGTGGATCGCCAAGCAGCGCGTCGCCTACCGTCAGGGCAGCCTGGCCGAGGAACGGGTGACGGAGCTGGATGCGGCCGGGATGGTGTGGTCCCATCTCGAGGTGGCCTTCTCCGAGGGTCTGGCCGCCGCGCGCGGCTGGGCAGGGGAACACGGGCACCTCCTCGCCCCTACCGAGGCAACCTGGCAGGGTTATCCCGTGGGGATCTGGCTGCGTGACCAGCGCGCCGCCGCGCGACGAGAACGAACGGCGCAGAACAAGCCTGACGGGGGCCGGACATCGGGGAAGACCAACAGTGCGCGGCGGTGGCGGGAACTGGAGAAGATCGATCCCGCGTGGTGCCCGGTCTGGGACATCGCCTGGCAGCGGTGCTTCCACCTCGCCCGCACCCATGTCAACGGCGGTGGGGAGCTGCCCGCTGTACCCGGGAAGCTCGTCGTCCAGGGTGAGGACCTCGGACGGTGGGTCGGCGCCCAGCACACCGCGGCCGTGTGGGACGGCTTGATGCCCGCGCAGCAGTGGCTGCTCGCAGAGGTGCTCCACCTGACGCCGGACCGGGAGCAGTCTCAGGCAGGGTCTGCGTCAGGCAGGCAGAGGACCGTGGGTCGGACACGGGCGCAGATGTGGGCCGATAACCTCGCTGCTGCCCGCCAGTACCACCAGCGGGAAGGACACCTGAACGTCCCTCGCCAGCACGTGGAAACCGTAGACGGCGACGACCGTGCGCTGGGAGTGTTCATCGCCAACTGCCGGGTGCGCAAGCAGCGTCTGGCGCCTAAGCGCGTGCAAGAGCTCAGTGCCGTCGGAATGAAGTGGGCTTGAAGAATCGGGTGCAAGGGCCGCCGACGTGCGCGGCCGTTGTCCACTTCCGTCGGCGTACGGCCCGTCGCCCTCACTAACCGAATGTGTCAGCCCGCCCAAGCTGAGGGCGGGCCATCCGCATGCGAGCGGTACAGCAATGTCCCTGGCCCTGTCGGATACATGGATCATTCCCAAGCCGCCAGACCACCGGCATCAAGTTGCGCATCAGCGACACGATGAGCCTCGCTGGCGGGCTGCAGCAGCTTGTCCGACGCGAGCGCCATGGCTTCGTCCCGCGGCTGGGGTGCCGAGAGACGCTGGCGCAGGGTTCCGCCCGCTGGACGGGGCTGTTGCCGCGACCAGGGCCGCTACGGTGGCCAGGTGACTGTCGTGAACGACTCGGCGGGCGGCGCGGCCAGCCCCGCGGGTTTCACCATCTCCGCCGAACTATCCATGGTGCTGACCGCTCAAGGGCCACACGGTGAGCGGGCGTTGAACCTCCTGCGGGATGCGGCGGCGGTCCTGTCCGATCCCGCCCGGTGGAACGCTCCGTACGAGGTCGCCCAGTCCTGCTGCCGGGGCGCGATCGACAGCATCCTCAACCTGGCGCCGAAGGACATCGAGGGCATCGAGGCAGCCAGGGCCGCGGTCACGGATGCAGCCAAGTCCGCCGTCGAAGCCTGCCGTGCCGACGGCTCCGTCCCGCAAGGGCTGCTGGATGAACTTGCTGCTGCGGTCGATGCACTGCGCGCGGAGGAGGCCAATCCGGGCGGGCGGCGTATCCGCCAGATCGGGCACCTGGTGCAGGAACTGACGCGGCAGGAGATGGGCCTGGCCGAGGTGGAGGCCGTGCGCAACTCCTGGACCCGGTTCTACCGGGACACCTCCGGCGTCGTGCACGGTTCGGGCGCCACGCCAGAACAGTCCCGCGAGCGGTTCGAGGGCGTGGTGGCCGCCTTCGAGCAGCTCTTTTTGGGGCTGCCGGAGCGTGCCGAACGGCTGAGGCAACTGGCGCTCAGTGAGCAGCCCTTGCGGGAGGATGCTGCCGAGGTCGCGTCGATGTCGGATCCGCGCGCTGGCAGCTACTTCTTCCGTGCGGCCGTGAGCCGGCGCTGGCTTGACCTGCTGCCGCTGGAGCGACTGCTGCCGGAGACCTCCCGCTGGCCGGCCCTGCCCTATCTGCGGCGGCTGCTGGATGCCGACGCACCGCAGATGTGCGGGTGGGTTCAGCAGCATCTCGCCGCGATCGAGAAGCGCGGCCCAGGCGCGGTCGGCACCACGGTGAGTCTGGTGGCCGGGGCCGGCATGACGGCATGTGCACTGCTGCAGCAGATCGCCAGGGAACAGCAGGATCGCCATGTGCTGCTGCGGATCAGTTTCTGGGCTCGGGACGTCCCGATGTCCGACCGCAACGGGCAGTGGGTCTCCGTCGTCGAGGAGGTGTTGCGCACGCCGTCCTTCGGCACCGAGGAGTCCTGGGAGGCGGCACAGCTGGCACGGGCGCTGACCCACACAGCCCATCCGGGGGGCCAACTGCGTCCGGCCAGGGACCGGTTGGGGGTCATTATTCGGTCCGCGCTGGCATCTGTGCTCGCCGTGCCTCTGGCGGAGGCCGACACGTGGCGGATCAGCATGGTCAATGACCTGCGGGAGATTTCCTTCGCCGATCCGCCGCGCGACGTGCTGTTCGCCCTGATGCGGGCCGTGCTCGACCTGGCCCGGCAGGACGCCCGGCTCGGGGTCCCGCTGTCGGAGCGCTGGCGGGTACTGGACAGCAAGTTGCCAGCCGGTGCTGCGGCCAACCGGCTGCGCGCCGTCGTCCTTTTGGAGTCGTATGACGACGACCGGGCCGATCCGGTCTCGTCCGCAGCCTGGTGGGTGCGGGCCCTGCCGCTGGCGAGCCGGCTGGCGGCTGCCGGATCTGCGCGTGCGGATGTCGCGGACTTCCTCGCCCTGCTCGAGGACGCCTGTCCCGACGAGCACCGTGCCGATTTGCACAGTGTGTTGGCCCAGGGCCTGGGAGAGGCACCGTCCGCGCCGGAGATCTCTGCATGGAAGAACGCCTACGAAACGGCGTCCGAGCCGCTGCCGCCTGCTTGGCGGACCGTCTGGGACCTGTCGGCGGTTCTTGCCCCGCAGGTGCTTGAGCCGTGGGGGCCGATGCTGGAGATGCTCACCGGCTTGACGGGGCGGCCCGCGCCCGCGCGTCCCGTCCCGCGCCTGCAGGTCACGTCCTGGGTCGAGAGGCACGGCGGTCTGGCCGCGGACGTGTTCGCCGCCCGGGCGGCGGAGGACGGGCCCGCCGCGGCGGCCGGCCAGCTGGTCGCCGCGCCCGTCGCGCGCAGCGACGTCGACGCCGAGGGTGCTCGCGCCGGTCTGCTCGGTGACCTGGTGTCCCAGGATCCGCAGCTGTGGGCCCGCGACCCGGACGGTGTGGCGGAGGCCGCGGCCGGCGCCCCGATCGTGCTGGCCGCTTACTTCAACTCCCTGCACCGGGCCGCCCGTGAAGAAAGACTCAGCCAGAACGAAGTCGCTGCGATCGCCCTGGCCGCTTTCGCCGCCCGTCCGGCAGCCGGACAGGACGGCCCGGGCACGGAGCAGTTGCGGCGGGTGATCTGCAACTTGCTGCACCGGGCGTGGGAGAGCGGCCTGCTGCTGGATATGGCGTCGGGGGACGCAGCGGGCGCCGTCGAGTGGCTTCAGGACCTGGTCACCGGTTGGACACGGCCTCGTACGGACACCCCGCAGCCGCTGTGGACGGCCCTCGACCAGCCGGGCGGGACGGCGCTGATTTCGCTGATCGCCTGGGCCCTCCAGCAGGCTCACCGCACCGGCCAGGCTCTGCCCGACCCAACCCGCGGTGTGCTGGCCCGCCTGCTGGCGGACGAGCCCGACGACCAGGCCCTGGCCGTCATCGGCATGTGTCTGGGCCAGCTGGCGGACGTCGATGCGGCGTGGGTCGAGGAGCACGCCGAGCCGCTCTACGCACTCGACGCCCCCTGGCGGCCCGCCGCTACCTGGCTGCATCAGCCGCGGCCGCACGCCAGCGTCTTGGCGTGCCTGGATCGTACGGCGCTACTGCAAGCGGCGGCCGGCCCGGACAGCGCCCCTGTCCTCGGTAAGATCATCCTGTCGTTCCTCGACGGCTCCGAGGTGCTGGGCCCGGCCCCGGCCTTGCTGGCCGAGCTCGCCGCGCGGGACGGCGGGTTGCAGGCGGTCTCCGAGCTGCTGTCCCATCTCGCCCAGGCTGTGATTCGCTGTGATCAAGCAAGCCCATGGACCGAGCGCGCGGCAGCGCTGTGGCGCTCCGCGCTCGAGGCCCGGTTGGGGCCCGCTGCTTTGACCGGCGCGGGCAGGTTCGCCTACGCCGACCATCTCGACGATGCCGCATGGCTGGAGTTGACCGCCCTCACCGTGGTCCGTCAGCCGGATCTGGAGGCGCCCTACGCGATCGCCGAACGGGCAGCGCGCCACCCCGACTCGGCCGATGCCCTGCTGATCGCCGCGGCCATGCTCGGTGCCCAAGTGGACTCCTTCGACCGGCAGGAGATCCAGCGACATGCGGCCCGGCTCTTTGCCCAGAGCACTGCGCAGGGCACAGCCGAGCATGAACAGCTGCGGCTCGCGCTGATCAATGCCGGTGCGATCGAGGCGGCCTACAAGGACCCTCCGCCCGGCCCATGACCGCCCGAGCGCAGGCGGACTGGCCGTCCGGCACGGACCGAGCCCGGCTACGGTGTCGGGCATGAAGTCGCACATCATGCAGATCGTGCGGTGGAGCGCCCCGCAGCCGCAACGCGACGGCACCGTATGCAGCGCACACGGAACCAGGAGCTGCGCCCGGGACCTCGTCGCCGAGGTCTTCCTCCGCGATGCGGGCAGCCCTCGCATCCGCTGGACCGTGTGCCAGTACTGGCTCGACCATGAACCCGCCGTGGCCACTCACGAAGCCGGCGGGGAAGGTTCTGGCCAGGCCCGCCTGGAGTAGGGCCGCCCGCGGCGCAGGGAGTCTGTCTGCGCTGGTGGCGGCGGACCGCCACACTGTGCTCATGGGTGCCGACGTCCCACCTGCCAGCCGTACGCCAGCGAGGAGATTTGGGAGGACCGGTCGGAGGAGTTCGGCGAGCGGCTGCTGGGCCTGCTGCTGGAACGGGCACGGCATCTGCCGCCGCAGCTGATCGCCCCGCTGATCGCGGAGGAGGTGGCCACCGCGCCTGCATCGACGGTAACCCGAGAAGCACCTTTCTCTGACCACCGCGCGGCGGCGCCGGCCTACAGGCCGGCGTCGCCGCGCCTCACGATGTAGTGCCGTTCCACGCGACCGACCGGGCCGATGAGAGTGTCCTCGCCGACGAGTTGCCAGTCCATCCAGTAGGTTCCGCCGCCGTGGTGTTCGCCACGGCAGGAGCAGGTGCAGTCGTCACCGGCTGCTGTCTGGCAGTTGCGGTCGCATCGCTCTGTCGTGGAGAACTCAAGGTAGACGTGTACCTCTCCGAACCGGTTGGCGAGAGCTGTCGTGAGCATCCTCAGGTGCGGCTTCGCTATCTCCCACCGGCCGGGGCGCACCGTGTTGTTCCACTCGGGACGGATACGATCGCCCAGCTCGTCGTGCAGCCATGCTCGATTGGTGGCGCCGAATGGCATCCGCATCCAAAGGCGCGTCTGGTCGTAACCGCGGCGTACCCAAGGTTCTCTCACAGCCCGATGTCCTCCGATGCGGCGTCTGTCCACCTGTCAGCCTTGCGAATATAGCCCCGGAAGGCCGGACTGTTTTCTGCATGCCCGGACTATTCGCGGATCTTCTCTTCGCGCTTCCCGGCTCCCCGTGATGTGGTGATGAATCTGGACGCGATGGGCCACGACCTGGACTCCGCCACCATGGCGACCGTGGCCGTCGGCGCCTACCGGCACGCCCGGCGTGTGTTCAAACGACGCCATCTCCCGGCAGTTCGGACCCGACCACCTCGTCACAGCGCAACTGATGCACATCAACATCGCCACCGGCGAGATGGAGCTGGTCAACGCCGGCCACCCCGCGCCCCTACTGATCCGCGACGGCCAGGTCGTGCGCCAGCTGGAAAGCGCGACGACACTGCCCGTCGGCTTCGGCGGTGAGGAGCCCCGGATCAAAGAGCACACACTCCAGCCGGGCGACCGCGTGCTGTGCTACACCGACGGCATCATCGAGCAACACCTCGACGGCAGGGACCTGTTCGGCGAGGAACGGCTCATCCACTGCGTCAACCGCTTGGGCCAGGAACCCTCCCAGGGAGTGAGGGCGGGCCTGCGCCTGCTCTCCCACGTGCTGAAGAGCAAACGGGGCGGCCGTCCAGCGACGACGCCACCCTTTTCGTGATCGAGTGGCGCGGTGTCGCGGGCGGGGCTATGAGTGCAGCCTTGGCCTCGTGTGAGGAGGCGTTCCGTGTCACAGCTCACGAATCTCACGTTGAGATCCGAGCCCAAGGGGAGCGCAAGGCGCCGATCCTGTCGCCTGACGATCACTGGGGGCGAAACTCTGGCGAAGCCGGTCCTGCGGGGGCAGAGGATCGTCGGCCGCTTCGGCCGCGTTCTCGCCGGTCACGACGGGGCTCTGGCCGCTGGATCGATCGACTGAGGCGCGGTCGCTGGCCAGTGGACACAGTGCTGGTGGCTGTCGCGCCAAGCGGTACCCACCTGGCCGGGAGGACAATCACATCCCACGGTCCCGTCCTCGCGGCCTGCGTGCCTCACGTAGTGGTGAGGACGTCGTCAATGCATGTGGCAGGGCGAAAGCCGGTGGTCAGGCGTTGCGTTGGGCCGGGGTGGGGATGCTGCAGTCCAGCACGATGGCCCGGACGTCGAGGCTTCTTCTCTCGCTGAGTTGGATGGCTTGGCTGTTGTAGGTGGCCTGCAAGGTGGCCAGTGTCTGTGAGGCGGGAGGGCGCTTGCGCTCTGGATCCGTCCACTGGTCTCGGGGGAAGTAGGCGATGAGGTAGAGGCCTTGGCGGGTGCCGAGTGTGGGCAGGTAGTCGTCGACGAGCTGGGTTTCCATGGCGGTTTTGAGGTGATCGTGCCAGTTGCCTTTGACCTCGATGGCTACCTGGGCAAGGAGAGTCTGGGGCAGGCGTGGGGCGCGTGCAGGATCTGATGCGGCGGGGGCTTGGAGGAGGAGGTCGATGCGGTCGCCGGCGCCTTTGGTGTTGCGGTTGACCTGGACCTCGCGGTTGATGAGGATGCCGCCCTGGGTGAGGTCGCGCCTGAGGGTGTGGGCGAGGTAGTCGGAGATGAGGTTCTCGTCCTTGGCGAAGCGCAGCCGTTGCTTACCCTGCGTGCCGTCCGGGCGGGTTTCCAGGCTTGTCTCGTTCCACAGGATCGTTGCAGGGAGCGTGCCCGTGGTGAGTTCGTGCTGGACGGTGTTCAGGAGCGCGACGACCAGGTCCAGCAGGTCGGTTCCATCCTTGATCAGCCGTCCATTGGGGTTGCGGATCAGCTCGGTGAGTTCGGCGGCCATGGGGCGGATCCAGGAGATCTCCCGGTGTGTGTGCTCGGCTTCCCTCACCAAAGGGCGCAGGATGCCTGCCTGCGGCCAGGCATCGCGGAGGGTGCGCAGACGGGTGACGGCCTCGGCCGTTCCCCGGGAGGCGAGGTGGGCGAGTACTGCGTCACGGCATCCTGGTCCGTGGGCAGGTGATGGGCCGTCGGACGTGTCGGTGGGGAGATAGCGGGTGAGGAGGATGCGGGCGAGGTCGGCAACGGCCGGGGTGGGCAGGGCGATGACCCAGGGCGCTGTGCTGCGGGGGTGCAGAATTCGCTGGGTGACGGCGTCCAGAACGGTGTGGTCGCTTCGCAGGCGGTGCTCTGCGGTCGGCCAGATCTCCTCGGGTACGTCGACGAGGAAGACACTCAGGTATGCGGCGTCGAGGCGGGCGTCCTGCGTGGGGCGGGGCTCGCGCAGAGGCATGCCGAACTGGTCCAGTGCCTGTCGCCGGGTCGTGGGGGAGGCGTGCTGCAGCAGCCAGGACAGCAGTGCGGCGAGGACGGCGTGGCCGTCGGGTCCGGTGGCTAGGTCGGGGGCGTTGCGGTGTGCCTGCTCCGTGAGTTCCGTCAGCAGCCGCATGAGCTGGTCTTCGAGTGCTGGGGTCCTGATGCTGGCGGCCAACTGGAGTTCGGGGAAGGTTCGTTCTGCCGCATAGGAAGCGCGGGCCAGGGTTTCGAGTGTGGTCTGCAGTTCCTGCGGGGCATGCGGCAGAGCTGTCTCCAGCAGGCGTTGGCGGCCGGCTCTGCCTGCGGCGCCGGTGGCTTCCATGGGAAATGCCACGAGCGTAGGTGCCCAGGCGCGCCATTGGGCGGGGGCAAGGGCAGACAGTGCCGCCGGGTCGTCGAGGAGGAGGGTGAAGGCGAGGACGGCAGCCCAGGGCCGCCAGGGAAGGTTGGTTGTGCCGATCCAGTCGTCGTCCGTCGGCTGGCTTTCCGTGACGAAGTGTTGCGCTGCTGCGCGTAGGCGGGGAGTGTGATCGGCGGGCAGGACCGATGTGCCGGGGGTGGTGAGCAGGTCGGTGGAGATGGCGGTGAGGGTGCCGGTCTCCGGGTCGTGGAGCAGGTTGCGGCAGAGGCCAACGAAGCTGTCGGTGTCACCCGCTTCTGCTCGGGCAAGGAGGATCGGAGTGTATTCGGCGTACTCGGCACGGCCCTCCCATTGCCTGGGCTCCCGCTGCCTGGTTTCTCTGGCCCTGAGCCGGTCGGCGCTCTCGCCCTCGGTGGGTACGGCGGCGAACCAGACGGCGAATGCCTGGTCCCAGACTCTGGTGCCTCGGGTGGCCCAGGCGATGTCCTGCCCGGCATCCGTCATTCGCGTGAGGGACCACACGTATTGCAGAGCGGGCAGGGCATGAGGGGCCTTGGCGTCACTGAGGGCGTGCTCAAGCTCGACCAGCCAGGCAAGATCAGCCGCGTCGAGCAGGCTGCTTCGTTCCTCTCGTTCCGCACCGGCCGGGAGGCCCGCGTCAGGCCGGGCCATGGTGCGGGACGGCGGATTGGAGTCCCAGCCCTCTGCGAGGAGGAGGGCGTCCTCGGTGTCTGCCGCGAGGGTAATGAGCTGCTGGACCAACAGGCGCCGCAATCGTCGGGCTTGAAGGTTGTCGGGGTCATTCACCGGCGCGCGCAAGGGCGCGGGAACGGCAAGCCGGGGATAGGTGCGCAGGTATGGGCGCAGCAGCGCGGCCACGTCGGGGATGTGGTTCTCGGCTGCGGGGCCGGCCAGGGCACGGTCGAGGAGTGCCTGCACCATGGTCTCGGTGTCGGCGCATGCGCTCCAGGGTGAATCGGCGGGGGTGAGCTGGCCGGCGGCCCAGGACAAGAACGGTGTGATCTCGTCGGGACCGAGGCTGGTCGGCAGGCCGCGGCAGAAGCGGGTGTAGAGGCTGTATTCAGCGTGTGGGGGTGTCAGGGCCGCAAGGAGTTCCGCCGTGGCGAGCTTGGGTCGGCACGCTTCGAGGACGGTGCCGCGCAGACCGTCGAGGGGGTCGTGGTCGGGGTGCTGGGCCAGTTCGGTCAAGATCGGCTTCAGCAGTCCTGCTGCGGCATCGCGGTCGAGGCCGACGGTGATCTGCGCCGCGAGACGGCGCAGGAGGTGCGACTGTTGTGAGTCGAGCGCGACGGCTGCCACGTCGGGCAGGAGCTCGACTGCCTCGTTGTCTGCGATCAGAGCCAGGACCAGCTCCAGTTCCTGGGTGTCCCCGGGCCGG
Organism: Streptomyces sp. NBC_00878; assembly: GCF_026341515.1. Lineage (NCBI taxonomy): Bacteria > Bacillati > Actinomycetota > Actinomycetes > Kitasatosporales > Streptomycetaceae > Streptomyces > Streptomyces sp. NBC_00878. The sequence continues at coordinate 11,701 of NZ_JAPEOK010000005.1, forward strand.
GAGCGGGTCGTGGCATCGGGGAGCGCTTTGCGCAACTGCTGGATGAGATCGGGGTGTTGAAGGCGGCCAGTACGCCACCAGGGGCCATTGCGGGAAGTGTGCTGCCGGCTCTGGCGGAGCAGGCCGTCGACGATCAGTTTCCGGCAGTGGGCATCGTCGATGTAGGAGCTGTAGGACGCGATGGCTTCCGGGTCGGTTCGGATCAGCCAGGGACCGAGATCGGGGCGCAAGGCGACAAGCCAGGCGGCCAGTTCATGGAGGTCGCCGGGGATGCCCGCCTCGCCGATCTCGCCGCGGTGTACGAGAAGTCCCTTTAGTTGCTCGCGGCCGAGCTGGTGATCGGCGAGGTAGCGGGCCGTGAGATAGGAAGCGATGGAGGCGTGGGCGGGGCCTGCGGCTGCGTGGCCCCGGCTGGCGAACAGCGGGCTGTGCAGGACGCTTTCCAGGATGGGCCGTTCGATGACGAACTGCCCGGACGGGGCGCCTTCTTCTGCGTCGAGGAAGGCGTCCAGGGGCAGCAGATTGCGGTCTGTATGGTCCGGGCGGAGGGTGGTGACGCTTCAGCCCCGGTGAGCAGGCAGTAGCAGGCGAGGCGAGCCGCCGTGGCGAATCGCTGTTCCTGAGTGCCTGCGAGCTCAGCCGGATCGCGGTCTTTGCCTTGGTTCATGACTGCGCGTGGGAGGGCGAATCCGTACAGGGCATTGCGGCTGGCCGGCAGGGCATCATCGGCGGCGAAGGTGTCCAGCAGCAGCTTGAGCGTCAGTGGTGTGCGGGCGAGTGCCTGGGCACCGGAGGTGGTGACGGCGTGCAGGAACCGGTCGGGAGAGAGGTTCCGGCCGCTTGCTGCGGTGATCAGGTCAGATCTCCGCAGAGGCGCCAGGGTGTAGGTGTCGCTGTCGGTGATGGCGAACGCGCGGGCGGCGGCCTGCCGCAGAGCGTCGGTGTAGGCCATGCTGCGGCAGGCGATCAGTACGTGCAGGGGGCGGCAGTCGTAGGTGGCGGCCAGGTCGGTGAACCAGCCCGCGATTTCCTTGTTCGTCGCCTGGCACTCATCAACCCCGTCCAGGACCAGGAGGAACCGCGGCGTCTGTTCGTCGTTTTGGAGCCTGTTCGCCGCCGGGAGCGGGAGGATGGTGAGCCGCTCCAGAACGGGCCGGGCCTTCCTGGCCAGATCTTCCCAGGTGCGTACCTGACCGAGATCGACCCTCGCCTCTGTCTCCCAAGCCAAGAAGGTCTGCTTCGGGTCAAGAACTGCGGCCAGGGCGTATGACTTGCCGATGCCGGCTTCACCGAGCAGAACAGCCGATCGAGCGCAGGCCTGCGTCACCGTCACGAGAGAGGGCGTCTCGCGGGCCAGCTGGTTCCATGCGGTCGGCTCCTGCAGGAAGCCGTCGGAGTCGAGAGGCAGAGCCTCACCGACGGGAACGCAGAATCGCTCCAGATGCACGCGGTGCTCCTTCGGAAGAACACCCGAACCTACCGCAGTGCCCGCCGTGGCGACCGGGGACGAGCAAGCACTGGCCGGGCCGGACCTTTCCGACGCCCAGTACGGGCACTGGGCTCGCCTGCGGCTGCTCCCTTCATCTGTGCGGCCAGCGCCCGGCGGAGGCGGGACGCCCGCTGCGTCCGTCGGGCCTTGTCCACAGATACCGACATCGCGACGTGCCTGCCCAGCGCTCGTCACCCCGGTGCGACGCAGGGCCTACCCGGGCGCGGCAGACGTGGCTGGTGCTCGTTCCGCCGCATCCGCGGGGGCGGGATACGCACGCGGCTCGATCCGGACGGATGCCCCGGGGGATCCGTCCGGGTGGTCATGAATCCAGGACAGGCCGCCGATGTCGAGCCGGTGGCGGGTCCGGGTGACGGCGACGTAGGCGAGGCGGGCCTCGCCGTCGTCGATGGGACCGGGCACCGGGCGGCCGGTGGCGTCCTGTTGGTCGCTGTCTTTGGGCGGAGTGAAGTCGTCGGCGATTTTCACTCTGGCCCATTCGCGTCCCTTGGCCTTGTGGGCGGTGGAGACGGTTACTTCGGCCTGCTGTTCGGGGACGAGTTGGTTGACCGCGGCCAGGATGGCGTCTGTGCCGTGGGTGTCGACCAGGTCGACGAACGGCTGCAGGTCGCGTCCGGCCGGGTCGTGGGCGGCGTAGTCCTGCAGCTCGCCCCAGGAGGGGAACAGGAGCAGTTCGGGGTGGGTGGTGCGGCGGCCTTCTTTGAGGTCACGGGCGGCCTGGGCCAGAGCGCGCAGGCTGTCTCCTCCCCCGGCCAATCCCACTCGGTGTCCGGCGGCCAGCAGGTCCATCGCCTGGGCCATGGCGCCGACGTTGGTGCGGCACAGCACCGCGTCGGGCCGGGTGAGGGGGCCGAGTTCGGTGGGCACCGTCTGGGTTCCGCTGAGGCGGATCGGAGCGCTGGCGATGTGCAGCCAGCGGTTGGCCTCTTCGGCCAGCAGCGGGCCGAAGCGGAAGGACTGCGACAGGGCAAGCTGGGTGCCGTCGAAGCCGGTCATGATGTCCTTGGCGCCCCGCCACTGATAGATGGCCTGGGCGGAGTCGCCGACCATCACCAGCTGGGCGTGACTACGCTGGTCGAGGAAGATCTGCTCGACGACGGGGTTGGTGTCCTGGGCTTCGTCCAGCAGGAGGAAGTCGGCGTCGATCCTGGGCCCGGTGAGAGCCCAGATCTTCAGGTAGTGATCGTGGTCGAAGCGGACCGCGCCCTCCTCGGGGTGTTGCAGATCGGACCAGGCCTTGCGGGCGAACGACACCACGTACCGGGCGAGTTGGGTGTGCAGGTCCTTGTCCTCCAGGCCCCGCAGGCGGGGTACGTGGCGGCGGGTGATCGTCTCATCGGCTGTGTGGCAGAAGCTGGCCACGGTGCGCAGCGTGGCGTTGGAGAGGGCCTTTGGCGAGAGATCGCATTCGCCGATGCGGATCGGCTTGGTGATGCCGAGGGCCTGTCCGGTCTGCCAGGCCGGGCGGCGGGGGGCACTCAGGCGGCGGGTGTAGCGGTGGCCGACGGCGGCGTAGGCGAGGGAGTGGGCGGTCTTGCACTGCACGGTTGCCGGGAAACGTGCGCCGGCGTCCTGGGCGATGGCCCGGTTGAAGGCGAGGTAGCGGCCGCGGCGGGAGGTGGTGCGGGCGAGGAGGGCGAGGGTGGTGGTCTTCCCGGTGCCGGCGCCTGCCTGCAGGGCGAGGTGGTTTCCGGATTGGAAGGCGTCGGCTGCTGCCGCCTGTTCGTCGGTCGGTTTCATGGCGTGGGCCTTTCGGGAAGCCGGGTGAGCGCGCGCCCGACGGCGGACAGCAGGTAGGCGGGGGTGGTGTGGGCCAGCAGCTGGCCTACCGCCCGGTCGAGGCGGTCGGTCTCCTGGTCGGCGTGCTCGGCCAGGGCCCGGTGCAGGGCCAGTTCCACGAAGCGCTCCGGGGTCTGCTGCGCACGGCGGGCGGCGGCCTTGAGGACGGCGTGCGTGGTCGGCGGGAAGGCGACATTGAGCAGCACCCTGTGGTCTGCGTCCGGGTAGTGCGTGGTGATCACGTCGATCGGCAGCCGTGCGCCGAGCCGGTGGCGTAGACGGCGGGCTGCCCGGTGGGGGGTCTTGGCAGGTACGAGGGCCATCAGACGGGTGGCGTCGTGGTTGGCGGCGAGCGGCAGCACGCGGGCGGCGCGGAGCAGGGCCGCCGGGGACAGGGGGTGGGTGAGCATGATTTCCAGGGCGTGATGCGGCATCGTCATCCCCTGCCGTGCCGGCGGGCCCGGGGGTGGGCCAGGCGGGGGTGGATGTGCACCGCGTGCAGGAGGGGGTCGAAGGGCTGCCATCCGGCCAGGGCGAGGTCGGCGACGCCGGGGGCGGCGGCGTGTGCGGGGCAGTGCTGGGCGCGCCAGCGTAGTTGCTCGCTGTAGGGGAGGTGGCCCAGGTCGTAGACAGCCATCAGGGTGTCGGGCAGGGTGAGTTGGCCTCGCTGGGGGCCGGTGGGCAGCAGTCTCCAGGTCCCGGCCGGGCCGGTGGGGGCAAGGACCGGATTCGTGCAGCGGTGGCGGTGGCGGGTCTGGGCCACGCAGCGCAGTCCCCGGACGGGACGCTCGGCAACGTAGCGGCACAGCAGCATCTGCACGACGGGACGGTCAGGTCCGTCGGTGTCGGCGCCGGGTGCGCTGCCGCCGGGGGGTGGGGCAGGGGTGAAGGCGCCGGTGTCGGTCAGACGGCGGGTACGGACGGCGAGTTGGCGGCGGGCCGCCTCGAGGCAGGGGCTCATCCGGCAGGTGGGGGTGCGGCGCGGGCAGAGCACGGCGTGCGGGATGCGGCACCAGACGCTGCCGTCGCCGTGCGGGTGGGCCATGCCGCCGCTCAGGTGCCAGCGACACGATTCGGGGACGTGGGCGGCGGTCAGTTCGGCGGGGTGCAGGGCGATGGGCCGCTGGTCGGTACGCGGGTAGAGGTCGATGCGGTTGCCGCAGTGACGGCAGCGGCTGTGTTGGCCGGCGCGCAGCAGGCGGCTGGGGCTGGTGGCGGTCACCCGCAGGGGGCGGGGGTGTCGGGTGACGCGGAGGCTGCCGTCCCAGTGGCGGCTGGCGGGGGCTGGAGTGGGGCACATGTCAGGGACCGTGCCAGGCGACACGCAGGCGCGAGCAACGTGTCGGAGGGATTTCGCACGGCCAGCCCAACGATCCCGCACGCATGAGCGTTATTGCGGATGGTTGTTCTATGCCTGATGCCTGATCGGGTGATTCATGACGTGGTGCACGCCGGGACGGAGTGAGGGCTCAGGAACGGGCCGCGCCAGGCGGAGTGTGGTCCTCGCACAGGGTGCCCAGGAAGTGCTCGATGGGCACATCGAAGGTGTGGGCGAGGGCGTGCCAGGTGGTAACACTGCCGGTGGTGCGGCCGTGTTCGAGGTCGATGAGGGTGCGCCGGGCCAGACCGCTATGGTCGGCGAGTTCGTCGAAGGTCCAGCCGCGCTCGGCCCGCAGGCGCGCGAGCACAACGCGCAGCGCAGTGAGGTCGGGGTCGGGCGGCAAGATCGTCACCCCACCATCCGACGGTGCAGACCCCTGCCCCGTCAGTGCGGGTTTCTGCACTTTCGCCGGGGCGGAGCGGGTGAAGCGAGCTTCGCAGTGCGGGAAACTGCACTACGGTGCGTCCGTCTCGGGGGGCCTGTCACGGTGAGCCCCCGCCACGGCGCGAACGGACAGGAGGACGACCAGCCCATGAGGCTCGGTGGCGCGCATGCCGCAGTGCGGCGCATCTGGACAGTGGAGCTGCGTCCGCGGGCGGGCGGCCCCACGCTCGTCTGCCCCTCCTGCACCGCCCACACCTCTCCCCTTACGGCCTCCTCCGCGCGGTCCGCCGCCCTGGCGCATCTGGCCTGCCACGCCCGCGCCGACGCACTGCCGGCGTATCTGCGCAGCTGCCAGTGCCGGGTGCAGGGCTGTTTGTGGCATCCGCGTCGCCGGGGATGCGGCGGGCCGGTGCTGCTGGCCCTCACCCGCGACCCCAGCGGCCGCAACTGGCGACTGGCCGACACCTGCGCGGCCTGCGCGGCGGCGACCAGCCATACCGCCGTGGTGCCGGACACGCTGGTCAACTCTCCCCGGCCGCTTCCCTCTACCTGCGCGCCGCCGCAGCCGCTGGTCGGGCTCCGGGTGGAGTCCGACCAGCGGCTGCGGGTGCGGGAGATGCTCACCTACCTCGGCGCCGCGCTGCCCCGGTTCACCTCCCCCGCCTCCCGGCTGCTGGGCCTGCAATGTGCCCTGCGCACCAACAGCCGCGGGCATGCCCGGCTGCCGACGGGTCTGCTGCGCGGCATGCGCCTGGGCGGGCACCGGGAGCTGTGGCAGGAGCTGGCCCACGCCGGCTGGCTGGAGCCGCCGGCCGTCAGGTCGGTACCCGTGCAGGTGCGACTGCTCGATGCCGCGGTCCTGGACCAGGCGCCCGGTCGCCGTGCCCGCTGCCGCGCCGCCCACTGGGCGCTGCGCCCCGCCCCGTTGGCCTTGCCGGCCGCGCCGCCCGCCCTGCGGCTGACCGCTCTGGTGCTGGCCGCACACACGTCCGTCGATGCCGAACACAGCGCCGATATGGACGTCCTCGCCCGCCTGTGCGGGCACAACCCGCAGCAGACCGGAGAGCTTCTCGACCGGCTGGTGACCACCCGCACGCTGGGAGCCTGGCACCATAACCGGGAGACCGACGAGGCGCTTTGGCACCTGCCCCAGCCTGCACGAGCCCGCCCTGCGGTACGGCCCCGCCGCCACCAGGCACCGCGATGTTGAGTCCGGCTCCGGGCAGAGGACAGGAAGATCGCGCCGCCCCTCGTCAAGGGCAGCACATATGGTGGCCGCGGTGCGGCCCGCAAAGAGACCGCTCGTGCGGAGGGGCAAAGGGCGTTGGCCAGCGTGCAGATCACGGACAAGAACCGGTTGTCGACGGTGAAGCCGGACTTGGCCGCAACACTGGACGCCGAGAAGTCGGGAATCACGGCGGATGAACTCACGGTAGGAGCCAGCCGGAAGGTCTGGTGGCGCTGCCCGAACTTCCCTGACGATCACGACGGGTGGGAAGCCGTCGTGGGCAACCGCACGGGAGGCTTCCGCAAGCGCTATGGCACTGGCTGCCCGGACTGCCGACTGGTCAAAACATCCGCGCAGGAGCTGCGCCTGAAGGCGGAACTCAGCACCGTCCTTCCCATCGACCCCAGCCGTGGCGCCATACGTACCACCCGCGTCGAGCATGTCGACATGGTCGTCGAGGCCGACAGCCTGCGTCTCGTCCTGGAGTTCGACGGCTCCTACTTCCACGGGACCGTCGACTCACGGCGCAAGGACAGTATGAAGTCCCAGCGGCTGCGCTCCGCCGGCTGGACCGTGGTGCGTATCCGTGAGGACCCCCTCAGCCTCCTCGACAGCGCCTATGACGTCGTGGTCGGCTTCGTCGCCGAGCCCGAGGAGGCCGCAGCCGACGTCCTCGACCACCTGGCGCAGCTCGGCCTGGTCGATACCGCTGCAGCCGAGCGCTACCGGGCCCTTGGCGCTCCGCAAGGTGCCGCGACGGCGCGTGAATGGATCCGCGAACGGATCGGCGAGCAGGCGCTGAAGATCGAGTACACGGCGCACAACGATGCCTGGGACTCCATGTTCGAGGCCCTGGTGGCCTATGCCGCCGATGCCGGCCACTGCTACCCCACCGATGATGTGGCTGTCGACGGCCGGAGTCTGGACAGATGGAGCCGCAAGCAGAGGAGCTTGCAGCGCCAGGGACGCCTGCGGCCGGATCGGGCCGAGCGGCTGGCCACCATCCCCACCTGGTCCAGCGGCACCGCGCACGAAGCCGGCTTCTGGTCCCGATACCGTGCCTACCTTCAGCGTGCCGAGGCCACGGATCCGGACGAGCGCGAGAACGCAATGCCGAGCCGCGAGGCCACCGTGTGGGCGAACAACCTCCGCAGCCGACGCGAAGACCTGGTCGCGCACGGCCGCGACCTGCCGGACGACCAGCTCAAGGCCGTGCAGGAGATACCCGGTTGGTCCTGGACTCCCTTCGGCGACAGCCACACGGCGAAGGTTCAGGTGATGCAGCAATTCGTCACCACCACCGGCCGGCCCGTCGCCTCCATCAAGCAACGCGAAGAGTGGAACGGCCACCCCATCGGAGTCTGGCTGAATTCCTGGCGCACCAACCGTGGCAGGCTCCTGGAGTCGCAGAAGGCGGACCTGGAGGCCCTGGCGGGATGGACATGGGACCAGCGCGGCGATCAGTGGGAGGCGATGTTCCAGCAGCTCACGGACTTCGCCACAGACCACGGCCACCTACGGCCGAGCCTGAGCCTCGGCAACGAGCAGGAGAAGACGCTCGCCCGATGGAAGCGCAACCAGAAAAACCGCCTGCAGGGGCGCGACGACGCCAGGGCCAACGCGCTCCGCGCACTGCTCGCCCGGTACGGGGAGGAACTCCCCTGAGCCGGCCAGCGGGGCGTACCGGCCGGCTACGCCCAGTTGCTCGAGCACTCAGGCGCAGATGCCGGAGCGCGCGGAAGGAGCACCGCCCCGGTCAGTAGTCGACGTCGAGGTAGTCGATGTCGGTGAAGTCCACCAGCAGTCCGTGCGCGCGTCGGCTGCGGTCCTTGAAGTAGATCTCCTGGAGTCCTTCGGCCACGATTTCCTGGAGCTGTTGCTCGGCGGCTCCGGCGGCATGTGCGTCGAAGAGCCGTGCGGCGTAGGCGGGCGGCAGACCTTGAGTGATGGGCCGCAGCCGCGGGTCGTCGGTGGTGCCTGGGGCTGCGGTGAACCCGAAGCGTGCCCGGGTGTCGATGACGATGCCGCCGGTCGTGGCGGCCTGCTTTTTTGCCCTCTCGCGCACCCGGGGCTGCCACCGTTTGCGGACCTCGCCGGCGAGCCGTTCCGCGAGGTCGCGGCGGGGCTGCTTGAACTGTCCGGTGAGGTAGCGCTCGACGGTGCGCTGGGTGACGCCGAGCAGGTCGGCTGCGGCCTGGGTGCCCTTGGTCTGCTTGACCAGGTACTGCATCTGCTTCTGAGCCGACTTCGGCAGGGGGCGGGTGAAGTGTGCGGCGTCGGCCTTGTCGAGGCTGTCGGCGAGGATGCCCATCGGTGCCTACTCCCCTTCGTCCTGGCCGGAGACGATGCCGGTCTTGATGTGCCGGGCGATGTTCACATCCGGGCCGTATTCCTCGAGCAAGCCCTCGGCCCACAGCACGTTCTGGGTGCCCTCGTGCTTGACCATCCCGGGTGAAACGCCGAGCCGGAAGCTTCCGGGCAGCGGCTTGCCGTCCTGATGGGGCAGGAAGTCGAGGGGGCTGGGGCCGTCGGAGGCGTAGACGGCACAGTCGGAGAGGATCGCGACCGGGTACAGGCTGGCGTGGTGGGCGAGCTTGAGCATCTTGCGATGCATGTTGACGCGGGCGCTGGCGATGACGGCGGCGCGGATGTCGGGGCGCCAGGTCGGGCGGGCGAGGGCGGGCCAGGGCTCGCCCGGGCGCCATCCGCCGCTGCGGGCCCGCTCGCGCAGTTTGCCGATACCGCCCTTGACGGTGGCCTTGACGGCGCTGAGCACCGCGGCAAGGACGGGATCGGTCTGCTGGTAGCCGGCCATCGCGTCCAGGAACTGCGTCTCGGGCATGCCCGGGGTGACGCCGAGGTCGGCCATCGTGGCGACGTAGGCGTCCCGTAGCCGGGTGTACCAGGCGTCCAGGTAGGGGCCGTGTTCGTAGCGCAGGTAGGCCTCAAGAGGGGTGACGGAGTAGCCGAGTTCGACGGCGTAGGCAACGGTGGGGGTCGCGTACCAGGCCGGGCCCTGGGGTGGCTCGCCGTGGGGGGTGAACGGGCTGGGCAGTCGCTCGTCGAGGCGGATGTGGGAGAGGTCGACCAGCCACGAGCCGGGCAGTTTCGCGTCGAAGACCGGGCGGTGGACGTGGACGGGGGCGGACAGGCCGACGGTCAGCCGGTTGGCGGCCGCGGCGAAGGCCATGTTGACGTCAATGCCGACGACGTAGGGCTTCATGCATTCCTCGTCCGTCAGCGGCCTCGCCCACTGGTAGGCCTCCTCGTCCAGCACCTGGTCGGGGGTGCGCTGGTGGAAGCGGGGATACAGGGCGGCGACGGCCGGATGCCCGTCGGGGGCCTCGGGCGGGGCGCACTGGACCGGTTCGGTCAGCGAGCCGGGCATCGGGCCGGAAACCCAGCTGCCGGTGGCCGGGTCCTTCACTGCGCGGGTGGGCGGGCGCAGCGCGGTCATCAGTTCCAGTCCGGTGACGGCGGTGGAGCCGCAGGGGGTGAGCACGCGGGTGGCGTAGGTGCCCAGCAGGCGGGCGAGTTCGGCCGGCTCCTGCTGGTCGGCCGTCCCCCAAGAACGGGTGTCGAGGGCGCCCCAGGGCACGACGGCGAACTGCACGCACTGGCGGCGCGCACCGTCGGCCGTGCGGTAGACCCTCGCCCACGGGCCGAAGCCCCGCTTCGTCAACTTCCACCGAGACGTGGTGAGTTGTTTGATTACTGGGTGGTCGTCGGGCAGGCGCAGGCCGCGCCGGTCCTCCAACACGGTCGGCAGACCAAGGCGTTGAACGGCGGAGGCGGTCAGCACGATCAGCGGGTCAGCGTCCTTGCCCGAGCGGTGCAGGCGCGCAGCACCCAGCTTCGCCTCGCCCAGTGCCCAGTTGACCAGTGCCGGAAGGTCGGTGAGCGGGCAGTCGAGCACCAGGCCATCCGCGCAGTAGGCCGCGCTGTCACCGTCCACGACGGCGAGCGGCCCGTGGGCGAAGCGCGCGTCCGCTGCAGGCGTGGCCGCTGTCTTCCTGGCCACCGGCGGGCGCGCGCTCACCGCCCGGACCGGGGTCGCCGGGCTTACCGCGGGCAGGACGGGCGATGCGGGCGCATGCGGCTGCGAGATGACGGATGGGCCGGTACGAGGTCCTAGCGCCGAGTCGGAGGGCGGCTGGGGAGCGGGGAAGCGGTCAGCCAGGCCGTCGAGGAGACGGATATAGGCGGCTCGCGCGGGAGGGCGTGGCTCAGTACGGCCCGCCTCCCAGCCGGTCACCGTCTCGCGTCGCACATCCAGCGCCTTCGCGACCTGGTCCTGGCTCAAGCCTGCGGCCTCGCGCAGCCGTTTGCGTTCGGCGGGGACCGGCAGGGCATCCGGTGCCGCCGCCTGCTCCAGCAGGGCATCGACCGATGCGAAGAGCCCGTTCTGCTCGTCGGACATCAAGAGCCACCTCCACCCCCAACCTTACATGAAACGCACATCAGATCGCACGTCAAACACACATCGAGTGTGTGGAGTTGAGGACGTTGCACCGGCGTCCGGACACTCCGTGTCCCCTCTCGACGAAGCCTGCAGTTCTCGGCGAGGTTTGATCGCCTTCGCGGGCGCGGCACGGTCGCCGCCGCCGGCCTTTCGGACCACGCTGTAGCCGCGATCATCGCCACAGCATCGGCGGCAGGCCCGGCGGTTCCGCTGCGGCCGCGGGCTCCTTGCCGGTGGCAGTGGCCGCCATCGGCGGGTCCGCCGGCCCCAGCCCCAGTTCCGGGGCCTGCCGAAGCGCGGTGGGCGGTGCGCTCACTGACGTAGAGGGTGGCCGCGACAGCTCGCGCGAGGCCCTCCTTCCTCGCGCGGGCCATCTCCTGCACGCGCAGCGCCGTCCTCAGCTACTCGACGCGCTGGGCGCCTTCCGGGCCACCAACGTTCTACGGCCCGGGGTTGGTCCATCGCGACGCCAGCCCGGCATAGCGGGAAGCCCTCTCGTTTTGCGACGGGAGGCATCCCCACGGGGTGTGCCCCAGGCTTGGTCCCCGGCGAAGTGCAGGACGATGGCGGGATGGACGAACAGAGCGCGGTGGCGGTGCAGATCCCTGCCCGCGCCCATGCGGTGGGGCCGGGCTGGCAGGAGCTCCTGACCCGCCTGCACCAGCAGTTGTGCACGCTTGCCCCCGGTTATGTGCTCACCGGCCTCAAGGAGAAGCTCGGCGGGCTGCGAGTTCAGGTGGAGGCCGAGGGGGCCGACCGTTCCGCGCTGCGTGGCGCAGCAGCTGCGGCAGAGGCGGAGTCGGTGCGTCCCTGCGAGTTCTGCGGCGCACCCGGCGGCGTCCGTACCCGCAATGACGCGCCGGGAGGCTGGCGCAAGACCGTGTGCGACCCCGGCTACGGTGCGTGGTCCGCCCACTACCTCATGATCATTCACGGTGCTGTGCGCGATCGACGCAGATGAAGCGAGTGTGGTCACCCGTACGCTACCGCACCCCCACCGGGTCCGCGGTTCGGCTGGGGGTCGACTGGTTTATGCCAGCGTTCGTGTCCATCGCATGTCGAGTGCTTCGAGAGCGTCGAGCTGTTCGCGGGTCAGACGGTAGGGCCGCAAGCGCTTGTCAGAAATCCATTCCCCGAGGCGAAAGGAGCTGCCCCGGTCCCAGACGACGTGGTCGTAGGGGACGTTGAGGTGCTGATGGGCGCGCCAGTAGGCGTGGGCATGGCGCAGGCCGTGGGCGAAGGCGCGTTCGCTCTGGCTACGAGGCGGGCGCAGCAGCAGGGCGAGCGGGTGGTGAAGCGGCAGGGCTCCCAGGAGGTTGTGCTGGGCGGAGCTGAGGCTGGGCAGGACGTGGAGTTGCTTGTCGAGCCAGTGCTCCAGCGGTCGGTCGTCGCTGTCGGGGGCGAGGTCGGGAAATGTCAGTTCGCCGCGGCGGGCGGCTGCGAGAGCGCGTGCGTAGATGCGCCGCCAGTGGCCGTGTTTGTCCCAGCCAGCGTCCCACCAGGGGTAGATGTCGGTTAGGGCCCGCTGGTAGCAGTAGGGCAGTTGACCCCGGCGGACCTTGCTGCGGCAGGTGTTGATCCAGCGGCCGAAGTCCATGCCCCGGAAGCGTTCCCCGGGGACGGGCGTGAGGTGGCCGTGCTGGGCATGGTAGGCGCGGGCGATGTCCAAGCGGTGCTCGATGCTGGTGCGGGAGTGTTCCCAGATCATGCCCAGCGCGTCGAGGGCGTCGATGCGTTCGGGTTTGAGGCTGTGATTCATGCGCAGGGAGCGCTGGTTGCCCAGCCACCAGCCGAGGTAGAAGCGGTCGGGGCCGCAGTAGCTGCTGGGGACCTTCAAGTGGCCGTTTTGTTCGCGGTAGCGCCGTGCGCTTTCGAGGCCGAGTTCCCAGATGCTGTTGTGGGGGTCTTCGGCGTACATGCGGAGCAGGGGGATGAGTTCGTCGGCGCGTTCGGGGCGCGCCACCGGGTGCAGGGGGTCGGCGGGCTTGGGGTGGCGCAGGTAGTGGACGCGGTGGAAGACATGCTCGTCGTAGAGCTTGAGGGCGGACAGAACCTGTTGCAGCAGGTAGAAGCGGGTGCCCTTGGCGGCGTCGGCGAGGTCTTGGCCGGGGGCCTTGTAGACGGGGATGATGATGTGGGCGACTTTGGTCTGGCCGGGCAGCGGGCGCAGGGCCCGGCCGACGGCCTGGACGATCTGGTAGGTGCTGGTCTTGGCGCTGGTGAACAGGACGGAGTCGATGGCGGGGACGTCGACTCCCTCGGCGAAGATCATGCAGTTGGTCAGGACGGCCCGCAGCGGCTTTTTGTCGCTGGAGGTCAGGGAGGCTTCTTTGAAGGCGCTGACCTGGGTGAGCCTCTCATAGCGGCTCTGCTCGCAGTTGACGGTGCCGACCTGGAGCGGGCCCTGCATCCGCTTGGGCATCAGGGCCGCCGTCTCGGGGAGGGTTTCCGCGAAGACCTCGGCGGCCTTGATCCGAGGGGAGAAGACCAGGACGCGTCGTAGGTCGTAGTCGTGCATGGCGCGCAGCAGGGCGACCTCGGCGGCCGCCATGCGCAGGCCTTCGGAGTTGGCGGCGAGCATCGGGTTGCGGTTGAGGATGGCGCGCAGGTCGGCGTCTTCCACCTCGATGGCGACGATGCGGTAGTCGGCCAGCAGCCCCTGGTCGATGGCATCGGCCAGGGAGAGCCGGAAGACGACCGGGCCGTAGAGGTTCAGGTCGTCCATCGAGGCGACTTCGATGTCGACCGGGAGGTCTTGGCCCGTGTTGGACTCGAAGTTACGGGGGGTGGCGGTGACGAAGAGCCGGTGGTGGGCGAAGATCTGCTGGCTGTTCAGCAGCAGCGCCCATGGTTTGGCGAGGTTGCCGGCCGTGCGGTGGGCCTCGTCGCTGACGAGCACGTCCCAGGGCGGCATGTGGAACAGCCGGTGGGCTTCGGCAATCTTTCCCAGCGAGTGGTAGGTCGCGAAGACGCTGACCGGGCCGTCGGCCTGGGAGATCTCCGCGGCGAGTGCGGCAGGGGTGGTGACGGCGGTCAGGATGCCGCGCAGGGCCGGGTCCTTGGGCAGGTCCGGATCTCCGCTGAGGGCGAGGTAGCGGCCGGGGCGGCCTTCTTTGTGCCACTCGCGCGCGGTCTGCTCGAGCAGTTCCAGCGTGGGCACGACGTTCACGGAGGTGCCCGTGGGCGCCATGTGGTGCACGACGTTGAGGGCGATGAAGGTCTTGCCGCTGCCGCACGGAGAGTCGACGCGGCAGCGGGGCGCACCGAGGAGGAACTCGGTGACGCAGTTGTCGACCGCCTGCTGCTGGAACGGGCGCAGCGGGGTGCGCAACCGGAGTAACTCGGCCATGGCCGTGCTCCTTTCGGGTTTTTGAGGCGGTCCGGCCCCTTCGAGGGTGGAAGGGGGGCCTGGCGCTCTGCGGTGCACAGGCGCCCGCACTTCACTCGAACGGGTGAAGGGGTCTTGCGGCCGTGCGCGGCCGGGACTGGGATGCGGAGGTTGCGTTGCACGCGTGGCCCGGCCGGGCCACGTGCGGCCTGCCTGCGGCGCATGCGGTTCTGGTGGGTGGTGTGGGAGGTGTGATGGCAGACAGGGCCGGCGTATGGGGACCGCGCCTGCGGCTGCGGGTCCCAGTGCCGCGCCTGGCCGGCGAGTCGACCGGCTCGTTCGTTAATCGTCTGGCGCACGCCCACGAGTTGGAGCTCGGAGATCTTTTGGACCGGGTGGGTACAGGCCTCCAACCGGTCAATCCCCGTCTGCCGGCCCTGGCGGAGCTGTATGTCAACCGGGCGGCACTGGATCATCTGGCGGTGCTGTCCGGCCGGACGCCGCACCGGTTGCAGCTGGCCCTGACCAACCTCCAGGACCATTTCCTGCTGCCGGGAGATGATCCTGCGCGCTGGCAGTGGCCGTTCGAGGTGCGAGAGGGGCATGTGGTGCGCTGCTGCGACCTGTGTGCCCTTGCCCGGGGCGTGCGTGAGGCGGCGTGGCTGGTGTGGCCGGACCCGTGGCGGGTGTGCCTGCGGCACCGGCGATTCACGGACGACCACCGCGGCCAGGATCCGCACGTGGTGCGGCTGGAGGGGCTGCCGGAGGTGGTGCGTGCGCACGCCGATCGGGTGCGGCTGGAGGGCCGCTTCGGTGCGGCGGGCGCGGAGCTGTTCGCCGACGGCTTCCAGATTGTGTCGCGCTGGTGGGAACGTGCTCCGGATGTGTGGAGCTGGACGCAGCGGGCCTGGAGGGCGGAGCTGGAGGCGCGGGAGCTGCGCACCGGCCCATTGGTGGTCTATCCGGAGGCCGTACAGCTGGCACGGGAGATGCTGCGCTACGAGCAGTGTGGTGAGCGCACGCATGCGGCGCGGGGGGTGTGGATGGAGGAAGTGCAGCAGCTGACGGCTGGCTGGGGACTGGAGGACGTGGACGGCTGGGGCGAGCTGGCGCAGTGGCTGGATCACCATGCTCAGCCCGCTGCGGCCACGTTCGCCGACGGGGCCGCTGGTGCCCGTCGGCGCCGTCGGCGGGTGCTGGCCGTGGGGCACAGCCGACTTGCCGAGCCGTCCAGCTCGTTGCGCGAGCGCTCCTGCATGGTGTGAGAACTGGCCTTCACTAAGGGCGAGTTGATCCGAAGCGGGAGTGGGGGGTTCGTCAAGCAGGCGTCACCCGTTCGAGTGACGTCTGCTTCGGTGCGCTGACCGCTGCGGGCGGGAGACGGCCAGGCTGGCGCCACGACCTGGTTCGGGGCACCGGCTCCGGCCGGGAGACGCGGAGGGAGGCTCTGGGTGCGTGAGGTGAAGGCGTGGCATCTCGACGACGAGGGCCGCTTGGTGTGTGTCGCACCCGAGGCACTGTGGGGCGTGACGCTGGAAGAGCGCCAGCCGCCCACAGACCCGGTCGCCTACCACGGCCGGCAGGGCAAGCTCACCGACTGGTGGTCGGCGACGACGGGCACGCTGGTGGTGTGCGGGTCCAAGCGGCGCACCTACGTGGCCACCGAGTTGGACTTCGATTCCGCTATCAGCCGGTTCGCCGGGGAGCCGGTCGAACTGCACTGGGAGCAGGGCCGCATCCGGCACCGGTGGCGGCCGGACTTCATCGCTCTGACGCGCGAGGGGGCGCGGCAGGCAGTGGTGCTCGCACCGCACCGGATGGGCCCGCAGTGGCGCGAACGTCTGGCGGCGCTGCGCGAGGTCGCCGCTCAGGCTGGCTGGAGCGTGTGCGTGCGAGCGGTGCCGCACGGGGTGCGGCGAGAGAATCTGCTGCTGGTGGCGGACTACCGGCAGCCAGCCGTCTGCGAGGAGCCGCATGAGCGGGCCCTGCTGGCGGCGTTCCGGCGGCCGCGTCCGCTGACGGAGGGTGTCACGGCCAGCGGGGTACCTGAGTACCTCGGCCGCGACCATGTGTACCGGCTGATCTGGCGTCGCCTTCTGGACATCGACTGGGGCCGGCCGCTGCTGCCCTTCTCCCCGGTCTGGGCGGTGGGGAGGCGGCGATGATGGGCACGGTGTCGGGCTGGTTCGAGACCGACCGGGTCCGCCTGGGGGATCTGGTGCGCTGGCGCGGTGCCCTGTGGGAGGTCACTGCCTTCCAGGGGCGGCAGATCAGCCTGCGGCCGCTGTCGGGCGATGTGGCGCCGGCGGACACCCTGTGGCGGGAGGTCGAAAGCGCCCCGGACTTCGCCGTCCTCGATGAGAACGGGCAGGACGTCGCCCGCAGGCGGCTGCCTGCGCTGGGCGAGCTGCTGGAAGCCGCCACCCCCGCAGAGCGGGAAAAGGCCCTGTGGTGGCACGAGCACATGAAGGAACTCCACACCGGGCTGCGGCCCGGCTGCGCGACGGCCCGGCCCGGCTACGACCCGGACACCACCACCTTCAAGCAGCGCTGCCAGACCAAGTCGGCCGAACTCGCCGCCGCCGGAATCGAGTTCAGCTGGCGGGCCCTGGACGACCGGCGCCGCGCCTGGAAGGACGCCGACGAGAACCCGCTGGTGCTGCTGTACGACGGCCGCAAGACCCGCACCCCTGACCCGGGCGGCCGCACCGACAAGCGGGTCATCGCGCTGATGCACGAGATCACCGCCCGCCACGCCCGCGAGTCCGGCGGCCGGGTCAACCGCGTATATGAGGATGTGGAAATCCTCATCCGTCAGCGCTACAGCCGGGAGTTGCAGGATCCCCGGGAGGCGGAGCGGCTGCTGCTGCCCCGCTCGACGTTCTACACCCGGATGCAGGAACTCGGACTGACCGAGCAGCTCCAGAAGACCACGCGCCGGCGCTCACGCCAGGACAGCAAACCGCAGCGCCCGTACACGCCGTCGGTGGCGCTGCGGCCGGGGCAGCTGGTGCAGATCGACACCTCTCCCCTGAAGATCAAAATGATCGGAGACGAAGGCCGCGCCATCTCGGCCGAGCTGACCGCCGCGATCGATGTCGCCTCCCGCTCCTGCATAGCCCTCATGATCGTTCCCACGGTGACCGGAGAGGGGCCGCCCGGCAGGCGTATCGGCGGCCGCGCCACCAAAGCGTTCGATCTGGTGCTGCTGCTGGCGCAGTGCTTCGCTCCGCTGCCCATGCGGCCCGGCTGGGACCCGCTCACCGCTGCCCGCAACTCGGCCCTGCCCTACGGCCAGCTGTGTGCGGCCGACGCCCGCTTCGCCGAGGCCGTCGCAGCCCGCCCGGTCATCCACCCGCGGACCATCGTCATCGACCAGGGCAGCCCGTATCTGAGCGACCACTTCAAGAGGGTGTGCAGCTTCCTGGGCATCAGCATCGAATACGCCCGCAAGGACACGCCCACCGACAAGCCGCTGGTCGAGGCCTTCTTCCACGGCTTCGCCGACACCTGCGCCCAGTACGTGAAGGGCTGGACAGGCCGCAGCTTCGAGCAGCGCGGCTACGGGGTCGAACGCCAGCGCCTGTTCAGCATCAACCAGATGCAGGCGGCGGCCGAGGAATGGGTGGCGCTCGACTACCAGCAGCAGCCGCACGAGGGGCTGCGCAGCCTCCTGTATCCGGGAATGGTGCTGTCCCCGAACCAGATGTACGACCTGCTCGTGGCGAGCTACGGCTACCGGCCGAGGCAGCTGACGGCCGAGGACAACCGGAAGCTGCTGGTGCCGGCCTGGGTCACGGTCACCGACAAGGGCGTCCAGATCGACAACCGCACCTACCGGTCCCTTGATGGGCGGCTGCGGGACCTGGAGGGCCTCGACTCCGGGATCGCGCACAAGAACGGCCGGTGGGAGGCCCGCTACAACCCCTACTATCCCGACGTCGCCTGGCTGTATGACCACCGGCTGGGCGGCAGGTGGATCCCGGTGGAGTTCCTCTACCGGCACATGCTGGCCGACCTGCCGTGGACGCACTACCACTGGCAGGACGCGGCCGAGGAATGGGCGCTGGGCGGAGGCAGCCGCGAGGACGAGGTGGCCATCACCCTGGCCGTGAAGGAACGCCATCGCCGCACCCGCCGCGGGCCGACCGCCCGGCAGGCGGCCGAGCCCCGCCTGCCGTTCCGCGGTGTGATCCGCCCCGAGACCGGCGACACGGCCGACTCCGCGGCGCCGGTCACGCCGCTGGACCCTGACACCGTTCCCGCCGCCCCCTCGCTGCCCGTTCCGGCCCGGGACGTCGACAACGGCCGCTACACCCTGCCCTCATTTGCCCCGGCCGGCTCCGAGGACGACCCGCCGCCGGCCGGCACCACTGCGCCCGCATGACCCCGCCTCTCGCTTCACCCCACCGAGGAGAGCTGAATGAAGGCCACCGTGCCAGCCGCATCCGATGCCCGGGCCGAGATCGCCCACCTGGTGCGCACCACGCCGCCCCTGCCCGCCTGGATCTTCTCCTGGGAAGGCTGGGACCGCTATGTGCGCACCGAGTTCACACCGCCCGACCTGGCGGACTGCGCACCCGCGGACATGGACGTCGACGAGGACGACCCGCGAGTGGACTACCACCGCCATCTGCTGATGATCGACACCGCGTTCCTGAAGGACTGTCTGCTGCAGGCCCGAGGCACCTTCGGTGTCAACGGCAACCGGTACGAGGGCCTGCTGGACATGGTGATCGACGGACCGGCCGGCACCGGCAAGACGTACCTGCTGCGGCTCATCGGCCGGGAGCTGCAGCGCAGGGTCGAAAAGCACTTCGACGACCGGGTCCCGGTCGTGCACATCACCGTCCCGCACGACCCGGAGAACAAACTCAACTGGATCTGGGAGATCGCTTCCTTCCTCGCTCTGACCCCCGAGCCTAAGAACGAGGCGGAAGCCCGTCAGCTGCGCCGCATCCCCGACCTG
The DNA here is from genome assembly GCF_026341515.1 of Streptomyces sp. NBC_00878. Classification (NCBI taxonomy): domain Bacteria; kingdom Bacillati; phylum Actinomycetota; class Actinomycetes; order Kitasatosporales; family Streptomycetaceae; genus Streptomyces; species Streptomyces sp. NBC_00878. The sequence goes on from NZ_JAPEOK010000005.1 coordinate 30,742, forward strand.
TCCCTGCCCGTGCACACCGTCATGGAGCGCAAGCAGACGCGCCTGCTGCTGGTCGACGACATCCAGCGGGTCTTGCCCGGCCAACTCGGACCGATCCTGCACTACTTCGACTACCTGCGCACCCGGCTGGGCATCACCACCATCTTCTGCGGTACCGGCGCGACCGACATCGTCCATGCCGCCCGCAAAGGCTGCGACCGCCGCGACGAGGCGCTGTGGACCGCCCAACAGCGGCTGCGGCCCAAAGCCACCGCCGCCGAGCTGAGAGCGGCCTTGGCCAAGGAGCAGAACGTGCGCAGCCTGCTGCCGGTCACCTGGGTGGACCCGCTTCCCTGGAGCGACGGTGCCGAGGGCCAGGCCCCCTTCCTGGCCGTGCTCAAGGGTTACGAGAAGAACCTGCGCATGCGCAAGCTGAGCAAGGACGTGCTCACCCAGCACGCCCAGTACCTGTACGACCGGACCGGCGGCTACTTCCTCTACCTGTCCCAGCTCATCTGCGGCGCCGCCGTCAATGCGATCCTCGACGGCACCGAGGACATCACCCTCGAGCACCTTCAGGCCATCCGCGCCGGCCGGGAAGAGATCCTGCCCAGGCACTGACCACCCGTGGCGCCGGGCGGCACAGGCCCTCCGCCAGCACCGTTTCGCCTGTACCCCTTTCGAGGATCGAGCCCGCTATGAGCGTGGACCGGACCGGCATCCAGGACGTGCATGCCCTGTGGCTGCAGGCACTGGACTTCCTGCGCTACAACGCGCCCCAGACGTGGGCGGACATGCTGCAGCAGGAGGGAGTGACGTTCTTGATGCCGCCCGCCGTGGCGTCGCTTGAGCGGGCGCAGGATCAGGCGGCTGCCCTGGCCAACGCGGAAAGGCGCCGACTGCGCAAAGCGGACTTGTTCTACATCACGCGGGAAGCCGCCGAGAGCGTCATGGGGCTGACAGACGTCCCGTGCATCGCCCAGATCGCCAGCATTGTGCCCTCACCATCCGGGCTGATGGTGTGGGAGGAGCCGCCAGTGCGCATCGAGAGGGGCGTTGTGCTGCGAGCCGTCTCCTGGGGGCCTTCCTATGACGGCGGCACCTGGTGGTCCTGGTGGACGGATACGGCCGCCTCTGTGCGGGCCGGCATCGCCGAGCCGACCATGCTGATGATCCATGGAGGGCTGACCTTCCACGAGGAGGTCCACACCGAGCCCGACTTCTGGCCGGTGCAGGCCGATGACGCCGCCCTGCCGGAACACCTGCAGTTCCGTGCCCTGCTGTTCACGTGGATGGCGATCTCCTGCGGTCTGCTGGTGTACCGCGAATCCGTGGGCCCCAGCCAGGACATCTGCGGGCATCTGCGCCGCACGGGTGTGGAGTCCCGGGCGGTGCACCGTGTGATCCCGGCCAGCGGCATCGACCGGCCGGGGCTGGCGCAGATCCTGCGCCGCCAGCTCCAGCTGGACGGAAGGGTCATCGAGGAGCGGCCCTACCCGGGGCACCTGCCGGCGCGGTTGGCCCCGTGGCACGCCTATGTGCCGGGGCTCGGGCACCGCCTGATCGTGGAGATCCCTTCCCTTGAGCCCGGGCAGACCGCGGTTCCCACGCTCGGCGCCGGAAGGAGGGTCGGCAACCTCGCGTTCGCACCGGTCAGGGCGGTGCTGCGCCAGGGCTGGCAGTTCCACAACGGCTATGTGCGGTCCCCGCTGCACTACGATCCAGAACTCGGGCTCCTCACCGATCCCGACGATGACGAGTTCTGACCGCACAGGACACCCACGGCACCCCTGACCGCTGTCTCGGGCAGCTACCGGGCCGGGCCCTTCCCCACTGCCGCAAGCGAGGGCGGTCTTGCCGACGGGCATCACCAGGCCCAGCGCTGTTGCGGATGAACTTCGGGGACGACTACCTGCAGCGCCTGGTGCTGTACGTGACGTTCCTCCCTGAATGCCCGATTCGCGGCTCACGTGGAACTGGGCCCCGACAGCCGGCGCTCCTGTGGCGCGGGCCGTCATCTGCGCTGACCGCTTTGGTTTACGACGAGTTCTGAACGCCGCGCCAGACAATGCCCACTATTATCCGATGATCGCTATTACTCACAGTGACGTTCGGGGGATGGGGGCGGGCGGTGTACGTGGCCGAGGTGCTGGTGGAGCGGTTCCGGTCGTGCGAGCGGGTACGGATTCCGCTGCGGCCGGAAGTGACGGTGTTGGTCGGGGAGAACAACGCGGGCAAGTCGTCCGTGATCGACGCGCTCCGGCTGCTCACGGACCCCCTGGACGGGCGGCGCGTGCGATATTTCGAGGAGTCCGATGTCCTCACCACCACGGCCACGCAGGGCGGCCCCAGCCTGCAGCTGGACGTGGCCGGCATCGGCCCGCGGGAAAGCGGCGCGTATCTGGAGGCGCTGCTGCCCCAGGGCGCTCCTGACAGCCGTACCGGCCGGTGGCAGGTGTCCTGGACGCCGCCGCAAACGGGCGGGCGGCGTGGAAGCACCGTCTGGGCGCAGGGCGCGGGCCTTCCGGTCACGGGGGACCCTCCGGCGCGGGGCGGTGTGCGGCATGTCTATCTGCCGGCGCTGCGCGATGCCGAGCGGGAACTGGCCTCGGCGGGCGGGGATCGGGTGCGGATGATCCTTCGCGGGCTGCTGGGCGATGACGAGCAGGTCGATGCCTTCGTGGAACGGATCGGCACCGAGCTGAAGACGGTGGCTGCTGACCCGGACGTGGTCCAGGTCAGCGAGAAGATCAACGAGCCGCTGCGGGATCTGACGGTCGGCGCGCATCCCCAGGCGAGTGAACTGGCTCTGGCCGAGCCGACGTTCGCGTCGATCGCCCGGTCGCTGCGCATGCTGCTGGGTGATGTCTCCGCCGAGCCGTTCCCGTTGTCGGCCTCGGGGCTGGGTTACGCCAACACTCTGTTCATCGCCACGGTGATGGCCGAGCTGGACGCGGCGGCGGAGGCGGATCTGACCGTGCTGCTGGTCGAGGAGCCCGAGGCGCACCTGCATCCGCAGCTGCAGACCCTGCTGCTGCGTTACCTGCAGCGGCGGGCGCGCGCCTCGCGCCGGCAGCCGTCGGGAGACCCGGCTGAGCCGGCCGGGCATCTGCAGGTGGTGGTCACCACTCACTCCCCCATCCTGTCGGCAGCGGCGAGCGTTCAGGACCTGGTGGTTATGGCGCGCTGCCCGGGTGAGTTGTCGGACGGCTGGCAGGCGCGGCCTTTGCCCATTCCCCGACTGGGGTTGAGCCCGGAGCGGGTGCGGCATCTGGACCGCTATCTCGATGCCACCAAGAGTGCTCTGCTGTTCGCGTCGCGGGCGATCCTCGTGGAGGGTATTTCCGAGCTTCTGCTGCTGCCGGCTCTGGCCGAGCGGGTCCTCGCCGCAGACGAGGGCGCCGATGCGTCGGCGAAGCGGGAGGCGTTCGAGGCGGTGGAACGGTTCTTCGGCACCACCCGGGTGATCGTGGACGGGGTCGGGTTCGAGGTCTATCTGCGGGTGCTGCTGGCGCCCGTTGACGGCATCTGTCTGGGCCGGCGGGTTGCCTTGATCACCGACACGGACGTGGCGCCCGATCAGCCGGAACCACCCCGGCTGCAGTCGCTGCGGAAGCTGCCGCGCGGCTGGCATTCTCCTGGCGAGCTGCACCTGGCCGCGGCGCCGAGGACGCTGGAGCCGGCCCTGTGGTCGCAGAACAACATCACCGCCTTGCGGGCGGCGTTCCTGCTCTGTGCGCCGCACTCGCAGGACCGCTGGGGGCAGGTCGTTGAGGCGACGGATCCCGCCCTGGCGTTCGGGGAGCTGTTCGTCCCGAAGACCAGCCGGACCGTCACAGGCACGGACGGAGAAATCCTGAAGGGCACCGAGATCTCCAAGGGCCGGTTCGCGCAGGAACTCGCCGACGTGCTGGCCGACCGGGTGGTGCCGTTCACGGTGCCCGAGTACCTGGCGGGTGCCATCCGTTTCATCACCGCCCAGGACACGAGCACGCCTGCAGTGGGCGCGCCATGACGACGCCTCAGCAGACGGATCCGGTGCGGGCCGACGCCGAGAAGCAGCAGCAGGCCGCCATGGCCGTGGCCGCGCCTGCCTATGTGGCCGCTTGCCCAGGTGCGGGCAAGACGCATGTGATCACCAACCGGCATCTGCAGTCGCCCTGGCAGCGGCTGCGGAAGGGGCGGGCACTGATCTCGTTCACGCGGGTGGCGCGGGACCAGATGGCCCGGCGCTGCCGCTCGGCGGGCCGCGCCGATCTGGTCCAGGCGCCGCACTTCATCGGCACGCTCGACTCGTTCCTGTGGGAGTTCCTGGTCAAGCCGCGGCGGGCGGCCCGGCCGGCGCCCCGTCTGCTGGAATCCTGGGCGAGCATCAAGGCCCCGGTGGAGGGCACGGACCGGGAGATCAACCTGCACCGCTTCCCCATGACGGTAGATCCCTCCTACAGCGAGGCGCGCGAGGCGGTTGCCTGGGACAAGCTCGACTACGACACCCGCCAGCTCCTCAAGGACACCTCCTACAGCCGCGCGCAGTGGGAGAAGAAGATCTTCGAGACCCGCAAGGCGTGGTGCGACGAAGGCTATTTGACCGGGCACGAGGCGCGGGTCCTGGCCCTGTGGAACCTGCGCCACGCCAAGACCGCCGCCGCTCTGCTGCCCCCTCTGCTCTCCCGGTTCGCGGAAGTCGTCGTCGATGAGGCACAGGACTGCTCCGCCGCCGACCTGGCGATCCTTCAGCTGCTGCACGACGCCGGCCTGCCGCTGGTCCTCGTCGGCGACCCGGACCAGGCCATCTACGCCTGGCGCGGCGCCGAACCCCAAGCTCTCCAGTCCTTCGCCGCTCAGCTCTCCCCCGCCCCGCACCGCTTGACCGGCAACTGGCGCAGCTCCCCCGTCATCTGCCGGCTCGCGTCCACCCTGCGCACGGGGCAGCGCCCACCGGACACCTCCGTGGTGCGCGACGACGACATCCCCGTCCTCGTGCTGCCCACCCGGTTCGCCGACTCCGGCAGCCGGCACCTGCACGCCCCGACCGGTGCCGGCATCGTCGACGCCTTCCGCACGCTGGCCCAGGAGTACGCCGTCCCGGCCAAGGACTGCCTGGTGACCGCCTACAAGTACGCCACCTTGCCGGGCATCACCCGGGAGAAGCCCAACACCAAAGCCATCACCAGCCTGGCCTGGGCCCGCACCGTCACCCACACCCCGGGCGCCAGCGGCGATGACCTCGCCCGGGCCTGCGCGGTCGCCGTGCGCGTCCTGTTCGGCTACTGGTACCCGGGCGAGACCGGCGGCCCCGACCGCATCATGGCCGACCACCGTCTCTCGGCCGGACAGGTCAACCGCACGGCGTTCGCCTTCCTGCACAGCCTGCCTGCGCCCCACCGGGAATGGGGGCCGCAGGTCTGGCAGGCCATGAAGGCCTGGCCCGCTCTGCCCGGGGCTGCTCCGCAAGGCGGCAAAGGCCGCCCCGCCGGAAGACCCACCGTGTCGCGCCTCCAGGCGGCCACCGGTATCCGCACCAACATCGTCCACCAGCTCAAGGGCGATGAAGCAGACGGCGTCCTGCTGTTGCTGCCCGATGCCGGAAGCGTCCAGCGCTGGGCCACCGCAGACCCGGCCACCGACGAGGTCCTGCGTGTCTGGTATGTCGCCGTCACCCGCGCCCGCCGCCTGGCCGCCGTCGCCCTGCCCGACGAGGAGAGCGACCAGCTGGCCCGGCTGCTGACCGAGCGGCAGGTACCGGTCCGCGTCGCATGACCCTTCGTGTTGTCTGTCCCCGCACACCGCCGGGGGCAGACACCACGAGCCTCGCGGCAGCCTGCTGCTCGGCGTGCCCACGCTGTCGGCATCAGCGCCGGCACGAGGCCACCGCCCGTGGACGGGTCTGTCCGCTTAGGGCCTTATGAGATCAACCGGCCCATCGTCGGCCTGCCGCGCGTTAGGGTCAACTTCCGCCTGGTCGCAGCGGTTTGAGGCGGTGACGGATTTCATTCACAGGGGGAGTCTGCGGGATGTACGGTCAGCTGACGTCGGACGTGCCACTCGGCCCGTTCGAGGGCACGACGATCACCGTATGGTCGGGTCAGGGCAAGCAGGCGAAACTGCATGCCACACCGTCGTGCTCGTATCTGCGCTCGGCTCGCGGTGTCGAACGGACGGTATATCTGAATGCCGCCGTGGTCGGGCGGATGTGCCCACAGTGCGGCACCTACGGGTCCTGGGCACGTCCGGGTACGGGTCTGGCGGTGTTCCTGGACACGTTGACCGGGCTGGGTCTGCTGTACGAACTGGACAGCTTCCGCGATCCGGACGAGGACGCCTTCGAGGACGAAGAGGTCCGGCACGCGGCCGCCGTGCTGTACAAACCCGTGGCCGACAATCCGGCGGTCCCTGCCGAACAGGACAACGCGGAGCACGACGAGGACGACACGTGGGAGGAGCGGCAAGAGGCCCAGCGTGTACGTGAGTCGGTGCTGCGGCAGTGGGGCGGCGCGCTGGCGAGCATGCACCGCACGCACCGGCAGTTGGCGCTGTTCCCCTGGCTGCGGGCCTGGGCCGGGGCGGCGCTCGAAGCGAAGGCCGGGTATCTGCACGTCCTGCAGGAGCAGGCCCAGCTGTTGGTCGCCGAAAGGGCGCTGTTGGCGGCGACCGCGGCGGCCGCCATGACGGAGCCTGATGTTCCCGCCGACGAGCCAGCCTTCGCACCGCTGGGCGACCCCGGCGAGGCTCGCCGGCAGCTGCTGTCGCTGTGGCGGCGGTGGCGCAGCGCGGTCGAGGACAGCTGGGACGACCCGCAGCAGCAGACCTACGTGGTGCATCATCTGACCGACACGATGGGCAGCCGCCGCAAGGGGCGCGACCAGATGCTGGAGCGGGCCCGGGCGGTGGTGGCAGGCTGGGAGGCCGACGTCCGAGCAGCGGCCGGAGAAAAGCACGACGAGCGGATTGTGGTCGCTCGTCTTCCCCGTGATGCGGCGGAGCGCGGCTCTGGCAGGTCGCTTGTTGACCGGCTGGGTGAGTGGGAGCTGGGGGTGCTCGCCTCGTACACGGCCGACGCTGTCTGGGAGCCGCAGTCCGTCATCACCGTGCGGGTGCCGGAGCCGGTGGCCGTGCGGCTGCTGACACAGCATCACACTCTGTCCTACAGCGAGCCGGAGACCGCCGAGGCCGAACAGCTGGCGGCACAATCCCCGGCGGACCCCCGGCCCGCGGCCGGATCGGGTGTCGGGCCGGGGGTGTTCGACGACACGCCGGTCCACAGCAGGCGTCTGGTCACCGGCGAGCACCTGCGCGCGCTGCGCGCCGCTACGCGGGATGCCGAGCAGCTGTACGTGGTGTTCTCCGTTGGCAGCGGGCTTGAGGTCGTGGCGCTGAGCGTCCTGGAAGAACGGTGCGCTGCAGGATGGCAGGGTTCCATCATCGCCGGTGCAAGTGACCTGCCTGATGCCCTCTTCGCGCCCCGCCGGCCGTCTCCCGACCAGGAGGAATCCGTCTGGCCCGCGCGTATCCACGATCCGCATCACGAGGCGTTCGGCAGCCATCTGAGCACGGCGGAGGGCGAACGGGTGCTGGTACGGCTGTGCGAGGGGCGACGCGACACCGATCATGCACTGCGTTCCCTGGCCCTGGCCCGCGGCGTAGCCGACCTGCGCCAGTTGGAGGCTGTCGGGTACAACGACCGGGATTTTCCGCACCGTCCCTTCGCGTCGGCGGTCTGGCACGGTCTGCTGGCCATGGAGCAACTGGACCTGGAACCCTTCGAACCCGTCACCGATACCGGATGGCAGAGTGGCTCCGAGCTGCCGTTGGGCATACTCGCCGGAGTACAGGCCTACACCTCGGACGCGGACGGTCGGTATCAGGGCCGGGCCCACTCCCCCGATTGCAAGCACCGGCGTCCGGAGCGCGGAGTCAGCCGCGACGATGACCTGGTGACCATCAAGGAGTTGCTGGGCAACAAGGGCTTCGACCCGTGCAGCAAGTGCGGCGGGTACGCCGTCCGCCGTCTCAGCCAGGACCAGGTCGCCTACTACCGTGCCGCACACCGGCTGCACAGCCTCACCCACCAGGTGCATTCCGCAACAGCCCGCAACAACAGCACCGGCGGCGCTGAACTGGCAGCGAAGTTGCAGGAGTTCACTGATCTGGACCGGGAGACTGCCCAGGCATGGTTCCTGTTGCGGAAGGAAGCCCGCAGGTGGCAGCAGACCGTGAACGCTCTGCTGGGTGAGCTGCCCGGATCGGCATGACCGAGGACAGGGCTCCGACACCCGGCGGGAAGGCTGCCCGGCGTCCAGCGGGCCTCAGGCAAGCGCCCGTTGGACGCCTCGGCCATCGGGCACCCCTACCGGTTACTAGGCAGGCTTGGGTGTCGGTGTGTCACGCCGGGCTCAGCAGCACCTCTTCCAGGTCTTGCCAGCTTGGCGGCGGCTCGGCTGCAGAACGCACGACAGTCAGCAGACGTCCGTCGAGGCAGGCGTCGAAACGGCCTTCGGCCCGTGCGAGGCGCTCTCGGACGCCGGCCTGGGGTGGGGGCTGTTCGGCCAGGACAGCCAGCAGCACCTCGTGCTGGGCAGGTCCCAGCGCGTCGGCGGGCACCCAGGTGCCGCGGACGGGATTGCCGGCGAGTTCCGCATCGAGTTCGGGGGCGGTGTCGTACAGCCGCTGCACCAGGCGGCCGGTCCGTGAGAGCGGGTCGGCCGTGGGCTGTGTGCGAGCAGCAGCAGGCACCGGCAACATGGTCCGCAGTGTGTCCGTGGCGGATGGCGGGTCGAGCGGCGGTTCAGGTTCATCAGTCGGCATCTGCCCGAAGGGGCCCTCTGGTGGTCTGCGCCGTCGCTCGTGCACGGGAAAGCGCCACTGGTGGCCTTCGCTCTGCCGCTTCCAGCGGACGTCGAGTGCACCGTCCCAGCGTTCGTCCTGGGGGAGGAAGACGTCCACGGCGACGCCGGAGCGGCCGATCCAGACCCAGCTCATGAAGTAGGCGTGGTCCCGGTGGGCGGCGGACCAGCGCGCCAGGTCCTGCAGCCGGTTCTTCTGCTCGGCAAGGGGTCGTTTCGGCACGAGTGTCTTGGTGCGGCGGTGTCGGCCGCGGGCCTCTCCCGCAACCCGGCCGCCGGGCAGGTGGAACAGCAAATCGGGCCGGATTCCGCCCTTCTGATAGTCCGTCATGCTGCCCGGCAGTGCGTCGAAGCTGTGCAGCGGATGCGCCGTGTTGTCCCAGGCGAAGAGCGCTTCGCCGGCCGCCGTCAGCATGCCCAGGCCTGAGCTTTCGGCGACGAAGCCGCGGATGTGCCGCGAGCTCGCCGTGAACGCGCGGTGATCGACCCGAAGGGGGCCGCCGGCCCCAGCGGTATGGAGGTAGCTGGCAAGGAGACGGACCTCGAGCTGCTTGGTCCGGTAGTCGAGGACGCGGTTGTGGTCGCAGGCGAGCGCGTTGATGTGGATGAGCCGGGCCAGCCCGACCGGCAGCTCGCCCTGCCCAACCTCCGTGACGGTCACCACCGGCTCCTGCACCTGGAACTGCCACACCCGGGCTCGTACCGTGTTCACTTGCACATTCCTCTTCTCGTTTGCGTCGCACCGCGCGCCCGTCCGTGGCCCTGGACATGATGTGGTGCGCAACTCCCCTGCGCCGTCGGGGCCTTCACATCATGCCGTTGGTCCGGGACCATCCTGCACGTGTCGGCCTGCTGCATGCAGGTCGGCTGCGCAGACGACGCCGTCACTGACCGGCCCGGATCCCGTCCGGTCCTGCTGAGTCCTGCCTTGACCGGATCACCGGGTGACGGCGGGGGCGGCTGCGCGGTCCCCGGTCTGCCGCATGGCCCTGTCAGCAGAGGGCTGTTGGCTGTGACGGAGCCCACCAGGAAGCCGAATCAGCCCCGGAATATTCCGTGTTAATGTTTTGAGGTCTGATCTGAGGCGGTGGGGTGTGGTGGCGTCCGTTGACCTGCAGGCGCATCCCGGCATGCTCGCGCTCGCGCGCGAGTCGCGGGGCATGACGCAGGTCGACGTGGCCGCCGCCATGACCAAGGCCGCGCCTGCCGGTGCCACGGTGGTGTCCCAGGGATACGTCAGCCGCGCGGAATCGGGGCGCCTTGTGGTCGCCGACGACCGTCTCCAGCTGTATGCCGCCGCCCTGGGCTACCCGGTAGATCTGCTGTGCCTGGATCCCCGGGTGAGCGGGGTGGGGGTGGGACTGATCCATCACCGCAAGAGAGCCTCTCTGTCGTCCTCGGCGCTGCGCCGCATCCACGCCCAACTCGCCCTGGTGCGGCTGCAGGTGACAGGCCTCGTGCAGGCCGCCGCGGCAGCGGACGTGCCGCACCGCTTCTCCCGCATGCTCCTGGACGACTTCACGACGGCCAAGGATGCGGCCCGCCAGGTGCGCCGCGCCTGGGGCCTGCCCAGGGGGCCGGTGGCGGATGTGATCGCCGCGATCGAGGAGGCCGGCGGCTTGGTCGTGATGCGGAGTCTCGGCAGTGAGCTGCTGGACGCGGTCAGTCAGTGGGACGACCTCCAGGTCCCGCTGGTCCTGGTCAACGACCATGCGCCGGGCGATCGTTGCCGCTTCAGTGTCGCGCACGAGCTGGGCCATCTGGTGATGCATCCCGCGCCCGGCACGTCGAGCGAGCAGGAGAAGCAGGCCGACGCGTTCGCCGCGGAGTTCCTGATGCCGGCGGCCGACATACGGCGGGCGTTCGCCGACGGTGTGGACTTGGCGCGGCTGGCGGAGCTCAAGCGCGTCTGGCGGGTGTCGATGAGCGCGCTGCTGCGGCGCGCGCTCACCCTGAACGCCATCACCGAATGGCAGTACCGCACGGTGATGGTGGAGATGTCGGCGCTCGGCTACCGCACGGCCGAACCGGTCGAGGTGGAGCCGGAGCGGCCCATGCGCGTGCCGGCGCTGGTGGACGTCCTGTTGTCCGACCGGGGCCTGGCGATCGACGAGGCGGCCGCGTGCGCCCGCCTTCTTCCCGAGGACTTCAAGCGCCTGTATGTGGCAGGCGACCGCTCGTTATCCCCTGAGCCGCTTCGAAGGTGAGGCCATGATCGACCCGTCTGCTCCGCTGCCGCGTCCGCGCTCCGATCTCACCGAGCCTCCCGACGTGCCGCAGGCCCTGCCCGGTGCGCTGAGCGTTCTGCAGGGGCGCATGCTGCTGCAGGTGTCTCCTGCCCGTGTCGGTTATCTGCGCGGACAGCTTGATGCGGGTCGCAGCGGGCTGGTGCTGTGCGGGAAGAACGCGCTGCGGAAGGCGAAAAGACTGCGCAAGGAGGAACAGTTCAGCGGGCCGCTGCTGGTCGATCCGGCCGTGTACGAGGTGCGGGCGGCCAGCGAGGAGGAGCCATTCCCGCCCGCGTCGGAGGACACCTTCGCCTTCGACGATCCGCTCGAGGTGTCGCTGGCGGAGCAGCGGGCGGTCGGCGTTACCGCGCCGTTGACCCCGACCGGCTACATCCACGCCGAGGACTCCGACGCCCTCAAGGCGGCGGTGCGGCGGGTGGCCGACCTGGACGATGCGCAGGTCGTCTTCGCGGCGCCGGTCGACGTGGGCTGGCTGCGGGAAGAGGACGCGGTGCGGCAGCTGATCGCCTGTCTGCGGCTGGTGAAGGGGCCCAAGGCGATCATGCTGGGCGGTCAGATGGACCCTCTCGCGCGTCATGCACGAGCCGTCGACCACCTGCGGCGAGTGATCGAGGAAGTGCCGGGAGCGGCGTTGCTGCGCACCGATCTGGCGGCCTTCGGCGCGCTGGCCGCGGGAGCCTCTTTCACAGCGTTCGGTGTCGGCAGCCGGCTGCGGCACATTGTCGCTCCGGGCGAGAAGGCCAAGACCAGCAAGGGCTTTTCGACGTCGCCGCACGTGCTGTTCGCCGAGCTGATGGACTTCTTCCTCGGCAAGACCCTGGCCGACCGCTTCGCCGGTGCCCCGGCCCCCATCTGCGGCTGCGCAGTGTGCGAGGGGGTGTGGGCACTGGACGAATTCGCCAGCAATGCCGACGAACGGCCGGCACGGGCCGCCGCACACAATGTGGCCGTGCTGATGGAGTGGCTGCGCACGCTGACCGCGATCACTCCCGGGCTGGCGCGCCAACAGTGGTGGCACGAGCACTGCCGCACGGCGGTAGAGCGGTATCCACTGGTCAACGCGCAACTGCGGCAGCCGGACGCCTTCAAGGTGCCCCAGCAGCTGAAGCGGTGGGCGCTGGCCGCCCCGGCGTCGGAGGGGGACGGAGCGAACGGGCAGGCGGCGGCCAACCATCAGCGCAGGAGCTGATACAGCTCCTCGACGAAGCACCACGCGGCGGCGGTGTGCCGCTGCGGCCGGTACTCCTCCGGCGCGAGCAGCATCTCCACACCGTGCTCGGCGGCGAGGAACACGCCGATGCCGTAGAAGTCGGCCTCGGCCAGCAGCTCTTCCAGGTGTGAGGGGCGGCGGGTGAGCAGCATGGCGCGGCGGCAGAACGGCGCGAACCGGCCCGCGTCCCGCAGTCCCTGGCGCCACCCGGCGGCGCGCACCACGGCCAGGTCCACGCGCACCGGCCGGACCGCGCGCCGGGTCACCGTCGTGCGGTCACGGTCCGCGGCGCCCGCAGGCAGGGCGCGTACGGCCCGCCGCTGGCTGGCCTCGAACGAGGCGAGGGGAACGGGGATGCCCACCGGCAGCGTCAGGAGGGTCTCCAGCGCCGCCATCCGATCCAGCCGTCCTGCGACGGCGTCCTGGCGCCGGGCGTGCTCGGCGGCATCCAACCGGTGGAAGAACAGGGCCTCAGCGCCCTGCAGGGAGGCGACCTTGGTCTGGGTGCCAGCCTCCAGCAGGGCGGCAGACGCCGTCCGCACGGAACGGCCGATCACGGAGTTCGCCAAGGTCACCATGGCCTCCACCCTGCCTCACCGGGCTCCGGCCGCACGCGGCGGCCCCGCCGACTATCCAACCCGCATGGGTACGGACTGTTCTGCCAAACAGCTCAACAGGCCTTCGAGACACTGCCAGAGCGCGTCGTTGTCGCTGCGCCGGTACCAGCGGCGCCGCTCCCCCGGCGTCCGCGGCAGCCGCTCGGCCAGCCCGGCCTCCACCAGGGCCCGGATCGGCGCCTGGTAGACACTGGCCGGTGCGTTGCGGGCGGCGGCAAGGTCTCCCAGGCACACACCCTGCTCGTCCGCTGCCGCCAGCGCCTCCATCAGCTCCGCCCGGTAGCGGTTGCCGAAGACCCGCACGGACGCCTCACGCAACCGTTCCAAGGCCTCTTGAGACATAATTCATGATTCGCTAATCGCTAATCCTATGTCAAGGGTGCGGTGCAACAGGTCATATCTGCCGACGGCATGCGTGCCATCGGTCAGGCGAAGGCGTTGGCCAGAGCGCTGGTGATCGTCGCGGCCAGGGTGAGGGTCGCGGCGAAGGCGAGTGGATCCGCGCACGGTCTTGTGGCTCAACGAGGCGCAGCACTATCTCGGCGCGGGCCGCGAGCCGGGCGAACGCATCGGTGCGGCGCTGCACGGCCCGCTCACCGGTGGCGCCTGTCCGCGCCGGCCTGCGGCAGAGGGCCTCCTGCCGCAGGCCGGGGCCTGTGGCAGGAGCAGTGATCAAGGCTGTACCTGTGCCCGCACCGCGAAGATCTCGTGGTCTTCCGCCGACCCTCTGGTGGAGGAGACTTCCCGGTGCCACAGCCCCAGGACCAGTACCGAGCCCGCGCGGCGTGCCGCCTGAATCCACTGAGCGCCAGCTTCGGCTGAATACTCGGGGGACCCGATGGTGACAGCGGGGGTGTCCGTGCCGTTCCAGCGCACTCCCCAGGGACGGTGGGTGTCCGGGTGCTGTTGCAGGATCCACGGTGTGATGCCGGGCAGGGTCTTCCAGGTGTAGAGCGGGAAGCCACAGCGTTCGGCGAGGTCGTCGATCGTTCCGGTGAGGTCCGGCGAGCTGAGGGTGAGCGCCGGGAAGGATCCTCCGGGGACGGGGACGAAGCCGGTATAGGCAGCCACGTAGAAGGGCGGCCGCGGCGGGGCCAGGTCGATGACCAGGGAATGGAGCGGCCCGGCCGTCTGCATGTGGATCAGTTGCGGGATGGCGTACGCCCAGATGTCGACCAGGTCGGTGATGAAGTCGCGGAGCTCGTCCTCCTCGAGATAGATCACGAACTGATACGCCTCGTGGTGGCCGTACCGGGGGACGGTCTGGCAGAAGGCGAGGGTGGTGGGGGTGAAGCCGTCGCCGAGTTCGACCGGTAGCGACGCGGCCAGGGCCGCCGGGACGAGCGGCAGTCCCCCCGTCATCCGGTCCATCGCAGAGGTCAGGCAGGGGTCGCAGTCGGCGAGCCGGGCGCCGATGGCTGATGCGGCTGCGGTCATGTCGGCCGTGACGGAGATACCGAAGGGTTTGCCGCTGACCGGGGGCAGGATGGGAGCCGGGTGCGTGTGCAAGGTGCCGGAGCGGGCGGAGGTGTAGGAGGTGCCGGTGCGGCGGGCGGTGCGCCGGGCCCGGTCTTTGCGCGCATGTTCTTTGGTCATGGCGATGGCCTCGAGTCTGCGCTCCGGCCCCATGATCCGGTGCGCGGGATCGGGCGCATGCGGAAACCTGTTGGTCAGGCTGATGAACAGCTGTGATGGTACGCGCAGTTGATGCGGCTGATCGCTCCGGATGCCCGGGCACCTTTGCCGTGTGGGGCCGTTCATGGGCCGGCCCCGGCTTGGGCCGATGCGCTCGGCCTGTGTAACAGGCTAGCGCCGCAGGCTGCGGGCTCGGGCTGTTTCTCTGCTTTCTTTTACATGCTCCGGCGACAGGTGACCGGCCTGGCGCCTGGAGCGTACCGAGTGCCGCACGTGATGGTCGGCCGGCCCGGACAGGTGTTGCCAGGGTGACGTGCTGCCGCGTGTCAGTACTGGGAGGAGGGCACGTACATCGGCAGGACGGTGCGCATGAGTTGTTCGCCGCGGGTGGTGATGGCGTCGAAGTGAGTGCGGTTCATGGCACGGAAGTTGGTGGGGTAGGTGGCGACCGCGCTGCGCGGGACGAGGTCGGCGGGCGGTGCGGGCAGGCGGTGGTCCTTCATGCCTAGGTAGGCCAGGGCGAAGCCGTCGATGCGCCCGCTGGCGGCCCATTCGTGCAGGCGGGAGCGGGCGGAGTCCTGGGCTTTGCGATGGACGGTGACGAAGGAGCGGCTGAGGCGGCCGGTCATGAAGTGCGGTGTTTGCAGGGGGAGTTCGCCCACGCCGGCGTCGCAGGCGATGAGGAAGGGCACGTCGTAGACGTGCTGGGTGTGGTGCGGTGAGCGTCCGGGTTCCAGGACGGACAGGCCAAGGTTGTCGTAGACGCCGCCGTCGGTGAGCAGCACAGTGTGCTGTTCGTGGTGTCCGCCGGGGTGTTGGAAGGTGAAGGTGCGCTCCAGAGCCGGCAGGAAGGCGGGATAGGCGGCGGAGGCGGCCACGGCGGTGGCGACGTGGACGGGCTCGGTGATGGTGCCGTAGCGGGAGCAGCCGCTGCGGGCGCTGCCGAAGCGGACCGCGTTGGTGGTGGCCAGGTCGGTGGCGGTGAGGACGACGTCGAGGCCGGGATGGGTGACGTCGGCCATGGTGGCGGTGGCGAAGGCCGTGCGGGCCAGGACGGCGGCGAGCGCGTCGGTGCGGTTGGCGGGACGGGCGACGCTGACGTCTGTAGCGCGGGTGAACAGTTGGCGGGTGCCGGCACGGGCGGCGGCGGTGAGGTTGCGGATGACGGCAGAGGGCGCAAACGCCTGTCGTGCGATGTCGAGTTGCAGGCCGGAGCGCAGCAAGTCGGTGGTGCGGGCGTCGAAGTCGGCGAAGTCGGGCGGGCCGTAGGCCCATAGGGCGGCGAGCAGGGATCCGCCGGAGATGCCGGAGACGACGCGGATGCGGTCGAGGAGATCGCGGTCGTGCAGGGCGCGCAGGCAGCCGAGGTGGAAGGCGGCCGCGCGGGAGCCTCCGCCGGACAGGGCAAGGCCAAGGGTTCGGGTCATGGGCGGGGGTCGTCCGATCGGCGAGGGGCGGGCACGGTGCTATCGGCGGTGGTGGGGCGGGTGGCGTAGCCGCCGGGCCACCAGAGGGCCGAGCGGGGGCGGCCGGGTGGCAGCGTCTCTGCTGGTGGGGTGGTGGCTGCGGTGGTGCGGGTGGCGAGGCGGGCGTAGAGGTCTGGTCCGTCGCCGGTGGCGAGCCATTTGTCCCAGACGGGTTGCGGTCCACCTGCGATGAGGACGAGGGCGCGGGCGGGGGCGTCGTCCAGGGGCAGGGTCAGCAGTTCCATGGCGGTGCGGTCGGTGGCGCTGGGCTGTGCCGGGGTGTGGGGGTGGGTGTGCCACAGGCCGAGGAAGCGGCTGGTGTTGCCGGTCGCGGTGCGGCGGGCGGCGAGGTGGCGGGTGACGCCTTCCAGGCCGTGCTGGAAGTAAGCCTCGCTCAGCAGGGAGTCCGGGGGCGGGCCGGTGGCCTCGTCGACGTAGATGATGCCGGTGGAGTCGTCGATGGCGCCCAGCAGCATGCCGCCGGTTTCGACGCGGGGGCTGCGGACGCGGGCGCCGCGGCGGGCTTCGGCCCGCATCTCGGCGAAGGCGGCGGGGGCGATGCGGATGTCGTAGCCGGTGGCGTCGTCGGTGACGATCGTGTCGTTGCGCCATGTCAGCCAGCGCGGTCCGGCGGGCTGGTGGTCGGTGGGGCCGCTCGGGGTGCGGACGGTGAGCGCGGCCATGGTGTGCCGGTCGTCGGGGGCGCTGAGGGCGTGGAGGATGCCGGTCATGAGCTGTCCGGCCAGGGCGGTGACGTCGGCGGCGGAGCCGGTGAAGGTGGCGTCCGAGCAGCCGGGTTCGGGCTGGAAGAGCTCGGTGCGGGGCTCGGTAGGGAAGAAGTCCTCGACCATGTCGACCAGGGCCCGGGTGGGATCCGTGCGGGCGGTCAGAGCGGTACGGCGCAGCACGTCGGTGCCTGCGCCACTGGCCGAGCGCGGTGAGAGCGCGGCGATTCCGCGGGTGGCCTGGTGGCCGATCATCACGGTGGCCAGGTGCGGCCAGGCGGTCGGGTCGGTGCGGCGGGCGCGTTCGAGGTAGGCCCGTACGACACGGTTGGCGGTGCAGTCCAGGATCAGGTCGAAGGAGTGCACGTCAAGGGCGGAGAAACGGCGGGTGATGTCGGCGACGACGGGCTCGATGCGGGTGGTGTGCGGGTCGATCTCATTGAGGCGGGCGGCCAGGATGTCGGCCTTGGGATAGCCGATGTCGGCGTCGGCGTAGGGCTGGCGGGCGTGGATGCCGGGATGCACGAGTGACTGGTCGACGACGGTGATGTGGGCGGCGCCGGCTCGGGCGCAGATATCGGCGGCGGGCGCGCCGAGTGCCCCGGCGCCCAGGACGAGGATGCGTTTGCCGTGCAGCCAGGCCGCCGGGGTGTGGTGGTCGCGGCGGACGGTGACCTCGGGGCGGGCCTCGTACAGGCGGAGCCACCGGGTGGTCAGGGTGTCGAGCCATTCCTCGCCGATCTGCATGATCTCGTCGCCGAGTTCGGGCAGTTGGCGGTCGACGTAGGCGGTGACGGCGAGGCGGGTGAGTTTGTCGGCGAAGTCGGGCAGGTGCCAGGCCACCAGGTGGGTCCGGCGGGGGCCGTGTCCGCTGGTCCCCCGGGAGGGGGTGCCCAGCAGCAGGTGGATCGGGGCGGCCTGGTGCGGCTTGCCGTCCGGTCCGGTCTGCTCGGCGGCAGTGCGCAGGCGGCGGTTGTGGTCGGCTGCCACGCCGACCAGGCCGAGGACCATGCGTGCGGTGATGCGGCCGCGGGCGAGGGCGGTGATGAGCGCCCGTGCGGTGTCGGGGTATTCGAAGGTCAGGTGGTCTGCGGTGATCACGGCCGGGGCGAGGAACACCTCGGCGTCGTTGGGGAGTTGGGCTGCGGCGCGGGCATCGGCGAGGGTGTCGGGCCACGGTTGGCCGAAGGGGAGCCAGCCGACCACGTCACTGCGCTCCTCACTGATGCGGTGCAGGAGGGCCGCGCCCAGCCATGGCTCGTCGTCCTCGGCGGCGGGCGCGTTGCGACGGACGACGAGCAGGCCGTCCGCGTAGTCGCCCACCGCGTGGGGTGGGTGCCGGGGCTCGCCGGGCGCATCCAGTTCCCCGGCCGCGCCGGCCCTGAACCAGTCCAGCAGGCGGGTGATGAACCCGTACATGCCGTCGGCCGGGTTCCACTCGGTCGCCGTGGAGCGGTACAGGCACGGGAAATGGGCCCAGACGACGTGCGGGGCCCCGGCGAAGCGGCTGTGCCGGGTGTACACCATCGGGGTCTCGAAGGGGAAGTCCGGCGGGATGTAGAGCGTGACGGGCTCCTCGCTGCGCAGCCGCAGCCCGCCCTCGGCGCGGGGCAGACCGGCGCAGCCCACGCTGATGCGCGCTTCCACGAAGCCCTTAGGGGCCGTGGGTGCCGTGTCCACATGGGCGAGGAAGACCCCGCCGCGAGCTGAGCCGGTGATCTGCCGGAGCTGGTCGAGGGCGAGGTGCTGGCCGGCCGTGACTGCCGTAGTGGTGCGGTCGCTCACGCGTCACCGAATCCCAGGGGCGTGGCGGGTGCGGCCTTGTCTCCGCGGGCCTGCTCGACGGCGCTGCGCGCGGCGGCGGCCGCCCGCGGGGAGGGAAGCGCGGCGGTGGCGGTGAAGGCGGCAGCCGGGAAGCGGGTGGTGCCCAGCGCGGCCAGCATCCGGCGGCCACCGCCGGCGGCCTTCATCACCAGGGACTTGCTCTCCAGCTCGGCGACGTCGACGAGTTCGAACCCGAAGAAGGTGTCCAGGGCGAACACCACCGGCCGGGGCTCGTCCTGGGTGGGGTACTCCCCCGTGCACAGCACCGGCAGCACGGTGATCTCCTCGTAGGCGTCACGGGCCAGCAGATGGGGCGGGTTGTGTCCCTTCTCGTCCTGGTCCCGGAAGGGCCGCGAACTGGCGATCACCCGCGCGTCCGCACTGGCGTAGGTCTCGAACTGGTCGAGGATGTCCTGCTTGCGCTCCTCCTCGCCGTCCTCGCCTTTGGCGTACATGACCTTCTTGGAGCAGTGGTGCGGGGAGAGCAGCAGGTCCCACTCCACCCGGTCGGTGTTGCCGAAGTACTCGCTGTTGTCGAAGATCTTCTTGATCGTGGGGTAGGCGAGGTCGCCGAGGAGGAGCAGCCGGCCCGTCGTGCCGTCGCCGGTGTGCATGCGGATCTGCAGGGCGAGGGAGGTCTCGTTGCGCTCGCCGGCGCAATCGCCCTTGAACGGGGCGTGGACGAACGCCTCGAACGTCTCCGACAGGTCGTTGCCGTCGATCATCGTGATCGTCTTGCCGGGGAAGGTGAAGTACTCGTCGGGCAGCTCGTTGTAGGAGTGCTGGTCGCGGTCGTCGTCGTAGCCGATGATCCGTACACGATCGCCGCTGGCTGGCTCCTCACCGTTCTCGAGGGCCTCCAGGGTGGCGGCGACGCGGCGCTCGACCTCGTCCTGGAAGAGTTGGGCGTCCTGGCACATGGTCGTGTCCTCGGAGATCTCCCGCCACAGCCGGGGCGTTGCCCAGATCTCCCCGATCAGGATGCCGCTGTCCAGCAGGTCACCGAACCCGCAGCAGTGGTCCAGGTCGGCGTGGGTCAGGGCGAACACCGCGAGGTAGGGGGTCTCCCCGTCCAGCCAGTCGGGGCGCGGCAGGGTATCCGCCAGCCGGTCGATGACGGCGGCGACCACCGCCCCCTTCTCGTCGGCGGCCTTCATGTCCCGCAGATCGACCTGGAGGACCAGGTCGCCGCCGAGCACGATCGTGGTGGAGTCGCCCGTGCCGACCGGCCAGAACACCACCCCACGCTCGGGAAGTTCCGTCTCGACCATGTCCTGCCTCTTCACTCGACTTTGATCAACTAACGGGAAACCCGCACAAGTTCTCCCTGTCTTCACATCTACCATGCGCCACTGACAACACGGCCTCATCAGGCATTTCATGCGTCAACAGGGCCAATGTCAGGGGTCCTTGCCCGCCCCGGATACGGCCGGCACGCGGCCTCTTCGCGAGCAGGGGCGGCGCCGGGTGACCATCACGAGGGTGTGACCCACGTGCTGTGTCATCGCTTGCTTTGCGGCCTGACCTGGCATGCCGTGCACCAAGATCGGCCGCTGCAGGCCGTAGTGAGGAATCCGGCGGCGCTGCGGGGTGGGTCCTGCTCGACGCCCCATGTGCCCTGGCAGGCTCGGCCCTTTCTCATCGCCCGGCCTGGCCGGTCCACGACCGTCTCGGCAGACGAACATGCGTCACGGCGGGTGCGGCCTGGAAGGCTCCCCGGGCCGGGGGGTCCTGGGAGGGCATGCCGTTTACGTCCGCGAGCTTTTTCCGGGTCCCGGCCCCTTGGGCCCCTTGGACCTAGCGCTGACCAGCGCCCTGCGCACCAATTCGGTCTCGGCGACGGCGAGATTGCCTGCTCCAGCGCTCTGACGGCCGCCGGCATCGCGTTGCGGGAGGCGGCGGGCCCGGACACCGCGATGCGGGACGTACGGCTGTTGCGGGCGGGCCGCTACCCTGGCGGCGTGCACGACAAGGAACCGCCACCGGCCAGCGACACCGCCACAGGGCCGGCCGCCCCGCTCAATGCGGCACAGCTGCGGCGGATCACGTTCCTGCACCGCGGATTCACCTACCAGAACCTGTACGCCGTGGGCTGCCTGCTGCGGCTGCGTCAGGCCGGTGCGCAAACGCTGCTGATGGAGCTGGACGAGGACCTGGAGGTCGTGCTCCCGGATCGGTATCTCTACCTGCAGGTCAAGACCCGGCAGGGCAATCTGATGTGGAGCGACATCAGGGGGTCGGTCGAGCAGTTCGCCGAGCTACGCGCGGAGCACACGGCAGGGCGGCGCCTCGGCACGCCCAAGCTGGTTGTGGTCAGCAATACCGCACCGGGTCCGGATCTGCTGCGACGGACCCAGCAGCCGGGCTGGCCGGCGGGCGTGTCGCTGGTGTGGCCGGGCCATCCCGATCCGCAGGAGACGTGGCTGCCGCCCGCTGCTGCGGATCTCACCGGTGTCCTGCAGTGGTGCACCGAGCAGGCCGCCCAGGTGCCGTTCCGGTCCCTGGGAGCGCAGACGCTGGTGTGGAAGCTGGCTGCCCGTGTCCAGTACGCGAGTGCCGGAGCCCATGGGCGAGCCTTTCATGCCAGTGAACTGCCCGCCCTGTACGAGCAGTTCGTCGAGGAGCTGCAGGCCTTTCCCCAGGTTCCTGACGTCTACTGGCCGCATGGCAGCGAACCGGAGTTGATGGGCGAGCAGCGTGTGCGGCTGGTGACGGGCTTCTCCGGGGCCGGGAAGACGACCTGGGCGGCGCACGCCACCGCCCGGTGCCCACTCCCGGTGACCTACTTCGATGCCGGCCAGATGCCGCCCGCGGTGGTGCCCGGTGCGCTGGCCCGGGAGGTTGCTGCCCGGCACCTGAGCGGGCCCGATGCCCTCCGCCTGCCGAGCGGGGCTGGCATCGACGTCCTGCGGGCCGTGCACGGCCGACTGGCCCACGACGGCACAGCCATCGCGGTCGTCATCGACAACGTGCACGACCTCCCATCCGACGACGTACGACTGCTTGTCCAGGCGCTGCCGACGGCCCGGATCACGCTGCTGGGCCACCCCCACCCGGAGCAGACCGCGCTCGCCGCGCATCTGGGTGTCCCCGCCGAGTCCTTGCCCGGCTGGGACTCCGACACCGTGGCCGCCGTCTTCGCCGCAGAAGACTGCACCCTGGACTACCCCACCGCACAGCGCATCCTGGCCTTGACGGCCGGCCTGCCCCTGTACGTGCTCAACTCCGCGCACCTGGCCCGCACCGCGCACGCGGGCGACGGGGCCGCCTTCTGCAACGCCGTACAGGCACAGACCCATCTCACCCCCACCACCCAGGAAGTCATCCTGGCGCAGATCTTCAAGCAGCTTTCCGCACCGGCACGCATCACCGCCGGGCTACTGTCGATCGCCGAGGTCCCCCTGACCGCCGCCGAGCTCCAGCAGCTGGCCGCGGCCGCCGGGAGCACAGGACCAGCCGCAGCCCGGGCCGTACGTGAACTCGCCGGCCGCGGCCTAACGCAGGCCTTCGCCGAGGGCCACTGCCAACTCCACGACGCAATCCGCCCCCTGGCTGCCCAAGCAGCCGAAGACCTGCCCGCGAAGACCACCGACGCCGTCAGGCAAGCCCTGGTTGGCCTACTGGAGGGACACCGGGGGCTCGCACGGCTGGCCCGGTGGATGCGCCTGCTGGCCGACACCGGACAGATCGAGATCCTGCTCGAACTCACCGGCCAGGAAGGCTTCTTCCAGGGTGGCTACCCCCGTGAACTGAGCGCCGTGATCGCCGAGGTGGCCCAAGACACCGACCGCGACGCCATCAGCCGCCTGGAAGCCCACAACGCACTGGCCACCTGGGCCTACGGGGATGACGATTGGGACACCTGCGCACGGCACGTGCACGCCATGGAGACCCTCGCCGAGACCAGCAACCAGATCGGCCCTCGGGAGAAAGTCCTGCTGGCCACCCGGCAATTCATCCTGTACGGACAGGCATGCGACGTCGACGCACTCGACTCAGCCTTCCACACCGCGCTCGCCGGGATCCCTGTTCCCTCGCCCCACGAACGAGCCCTGCGCTACGCCTACGCGCAGAGCCTGTTTCTCGCCGACGCCTACCAGGACGCGGGAAGCGCCGCGATGGCGCTCGCCGATATCTACCGCCGCCACCTCGGCCTGGAGGTCACCCACATCCTCGGCAACACCGAGGCGTTGCAAGAGGCCTGCGAGACCAGCGAAAACCCCGACGACTACAAGCGTCTGGCCGACTGCTTCGCCCTGTTCGTCAAGTCCTGCCGCCGACTCGGCCTCGACTACGGCCCGATGGCCTTCCCCGCGATGAAGCTGTATCTGTTCACCGCCGCCTGGCGCTCCGCCATCGACCTGGGCCAGGACGTCGTCGAGTCCCTGATGCGAGCCGACGAAACCCGAGCAGCCCTGGACCTGATAAACCGTCAGCTCATCCCCGTGGCTGAGGACTACAACCTGCCTGAGGACATGATCGGGCTGCGTTCCCAGCGCGCCGTCGTACTGGCCTACCTCGGAGACATCGCCGCCGCCCGTGCCGAACTCGACAGCCTCGATCACTACGAAGTCACCCCTGACCAGGCCTACGACATCCAGCACCAACGGCGCATCGTCGAAAGACTCGCCGCGCAGTAGAGCGAAGCACTGCGCGGGCCATAAACCCGCCTGGTGCAGGCCTGCCCTCAGAGGGCCGACGAGACGACAGCCCGGTTCTCCCTGGGCAGACCATGCACCGCAAACCTCGTATCGCCGACCTCGTGCTGCCCGCCGCCCAGCGACCAGCGGTGAGCTCGCGAGTTGTGATTGATGATGGGGTGCATGCGGCACACACTCTCGATGAGCCCGTCCCAGTACGCCAAGGCACCGGCCCGGCTGCACACGCTGGTATCGCCGCAGGCGGTTCCGCTGCCCGTCCATACGAGCGAGCAACTCCTGCCGCTGGAGCATCTGGCCTGGGAGAACTTCGAGCGGCTGTGCCTGAAGCGGGCGGTGGAGCGTGGGACGGTCGAGGACTCCGCCGATCACGCCGGGGGCGACAGTGTCACCGGGCGCTTGAGTACCTACGACGCCCAGGCGCAGGGAAGCCTGTACGGCACTCGGGGACAGGAGCAGCAGGGCATCGATCTGTATGTCCGTCTGCCGGACGGCTCAACCGAGAGCGAATCGGATCCCGAGCGCGTCTACCTGAGTCTGCAGTCGCGGCGGGTGAAGTCGCTGACCGCCGGTCGGCTCGAGGAGGCCGTCACTGACTTCCTGGACGGCACGTGGGCTGCGGTCAGCCGGGTCTTCGTCTACGCCACCAGTCTGTCGGCCGTCCCGCAAAAGACCGCCGACGAGGTGGTGACGCAGCGCAAACGGCTGGCGCGTGCGGGCATCACCTTCGAGGTGTGGGATGCGGAGTATCTGTCGGCCTGGCTGAAGCAACGCCCGCAAGTCGTCCACGACTTCTTCGGCCGCGCGTGGGTGGAGGAACTGTTCGGGTCCGAGCAGGTGACCGCTTTGGCGACCCGGCTCGATGCCGTGCAGGTCGCCGATCTGCGTGCACAGCTCGGTTCCTTCTACGCCACCTTCTTCGCCCACACCGACTCCGGTGCGATCGCCCTGCAGCACGCTCCCGCCCGGCCGGATTTGCGACAGCGGTTCGTTCTTCCCGACGTGCTCCCGGTGCACCAGCTGGGCCGCTGGCCTGCCCAGCTGTCATCACCCGACGCGGTCTCCCCCGGCATGTCCCCCACGGCCTGGTACCGCAAGGCGCGGGCGTCCGCCTACGGCCACCATCCCGACGAGCTGGGGAAGGCCCTCACCGTGCCTGCCTCCGAGGTCGGGGAGCAGATGGTGGCCGTCAGCACCGCGTCCCCGGCAGTGACCGGGGAAGCCACCGGGATCCGCACCAGCGCGGACGCCTGGCTGGCCGGGACCCGACGCCATGTCCTGATCGGGGAACCGGGCTCGGGTAAGAGCAGTCTGCTGCGTTTCGCGCTGTTGGACCTGTTCGCCGACTCCCCTGCCCTGCCGCGCTGGACCGAACGGTTCGGCGACCGGCTGCCCCTGTGGGTTCCCTTCCCGTTCTTCACCCGCCGGCTGGCCCGCTACGACGGCGCCGAGGCCTCGCTGGCGGCGACGCTACGGGCCTGGCTGGAGCAATACGACGTCGGGCATCTGTGGCCGCTGGTGGAGAAAGCACTGGCCGATGACCGGCTGCTGCTGGTCATCGACGGCCTGGACGAATGGGTGAGCGAGAGTGCTGCGCGCAGGGCTCTCACCGCGCTGGAGACCTTCCTGGACCAGCGCCAGCTGCCTGCGGTGGCTGCCACCCGCCCCTACGGCCTGTCACGACTGCAACCGACGGGAGCGTGGCAGTACGCCTCGCTGGCCCCGCTCTTGCCGCGCCAGCAGCGGGAGTTGGCCGCTCACTGGCTCGGCACTGCTGAGGTGCAGGGCAGCACGCAGGCCGAGGCGTTCGTGAAGGAACTGTCCGGCGTGCGGGACCTTCGCCAGCTGGCGCGGATTCCGCTGTTCCTTCTCCTGCTCACCGGTATGCGCCTGGCCGGGGCGGTGCTGCCGACCAGGCGGTTCGAGGTGTATGCGGGCGCCGTTGACCATCTGCTGGGTGAACATCCCGCCCGGCGCGGGACGGCGGCAGGCATCACCGCGGAGCCCACCGCACTCCACCCGGACGACATCCGTCAGATCCTGGCCCACGTTGCGCTGGCACACCAGCAGCGCGGCGACGTCCAGGCCGTGCCCGAACAGACGGTCCGCGCGGACATCATCGACGCGCTTCGCGATCCACGGCACCTCGCCCTGGATGCAGCGGGGGCCGCCGCTCAGGCGAGGGGGTTTGTCGACATAGCTGAGGGGCAGCTCGGCGTGCTGGTCCGGCAAGGCCCGCGCGAGATCGGCTTCCTGCACCGGGTCCTGCTGGAACAGCTGGCCGCCGAACAGGCCGCGCAGCAGCTGTCTTTCGAGGAATTGCGCTGCCTGTTCGCCCAGCGCGCCCAGGACCCACGCTGGCATGAGGTGCTGTTGGCCATCCTGTGGCAGCTGCAGCCCACCGAGGAGAGCAGTCGGCTGCTCCAGGAGCTCGCCGAGAAGGCCCGCGGGCCGGAACCGGAAGCACTGGCGGTGCGCGAGCTGGTGGCGCAGGCAGTGTTCGGCGGGATCCGGCTGACTCTCCCCCAGGCCCGGCGTCACGCCGCCACGATCCTGGAAGCGGTCGACAGCCACCCCCTCGTCGGGCACCGACAGCGGATGTTGTCGGCGTGTGTGGCCGGGCTGGACGATCCGGCAGTGAGCGGTGATCTGGTGCCGTACCTGTCGCGCTGGGTTGTGGCCGGTCAGCCGCTGCCGTGGCAGGTGTTTTACCGACTCGGGCAGGTGGCCGACGACCGGCAGCTGGCTGAACCCGTCTGGCCGCTGCTGGTGGCCGCGTTGAGGTCGGAGGACGTGCACGTCGCCTGGGCGGCCGCCCGCGCGCTCGCGGCCCGCTACGGGACGCGGGACGGGCAGGAGCACGTGGTTGAGACGATGCTGACGGCGCTGCGCCACGCTGCCAGTGCCGATCACGCCGCCGTGATCTTGCACGGTCTGCTGCTGGGCTGGCCCGATGATGACCGGGTTACGGCCGCGGCCGCAGCCGCCCGGCGGCAGCAGGTGCTGGGGCTGCGGCTGACGGCCCTGGCCGCCGTCCTGGATGTGTTGCCCGGCCAGGAGACCACCGGTCGTATGGACCGCGGGGCGCAGCCGCAGGGCGTGACTGCCGAAGAGCGCGCCTGGTTGGTCAGCCGGCTCGACACCGAGGATTTCACCGACGACGTGTGGAAGCCTGTGCTCGCCGACGCGATCGCAGCCGCCCTGCGTGAGGCTCCCGGCAAGGCCGAGCAGGTGCGCGACACCTGCCTGTCCATCGTGTCCGGCCAGCGCCCCGGACAGGGTGACCGAGCCGTGGCCTGGAGTGTGCTGCTGAAGGCCTGGGCCCAGGATGCGGCCGTCATCGACTACGTCTGCACCACGCTGGTGAACGACCCGCACCAGATCCGGTTCCTTGGCATCGGGCCGCTGGCCCGCGCCTACCCCGGCCATACGGCCGTGGCCGCCGCGGCCGAGAAACTCCTACAACAGGATCCACGGGCCTTCCTGGACTTCGAGCTCCCGTCCCTCGTCACCCTGGACCAGGGTCCGGTGCTGCGGTCCGCGCTGCTCAAGGAGTTGCACGACAGCGATGTCCCGCACTGGGCCGCCGATGCCCTGGCCGAGCACTGGGCCCACGACGCCGAGGTGCAGCAGGCGCTGTCCGCGGTGCTGAACGGCGAGGCAGACCGGGCATCGCGGGTGGCCAACGCGGCCGTGCGGGTCCTGGGCGCCGAGCAGGCCCGGGAGCGGCTGCTCGTCCTCCTTGCCACACCATCACCGACACACGACAGCCGCTTCCGCAAGGAAATCGTCATCCATGCGCTGCTGGAGAGCTGCCAGCACCAGTCCCTGACCTCGGGGCCGGTGGCCGAGCAGATCGCCCGGGTGTGTTTGGAGGCGGTGCAAGAACCCGCCAACGAATACGAGTTCACTGCTGAAGCCGCGGTCATCGCCGTTCTGCCTGCAACCGCTCCGGCCCGCGACCGCGCGGCCAGCATGCTGCGCAGACCGCAGGCCCCTCTTGGATCGCTTCTGGCCGGCTACGGCAGCGAGCCCTCCGCCCTCGAGCCCGTCCTCAACCGGGTGCGAGCCGCCCACCCGG
Organism: Streptomyces sp. NBC_00878; assembly: GCF_026341515.1. NCBI lineage: Bacteria > Bacillati > Actinomycetota > Actinomycetes > Kitasatosporales > Streptomycetaceae > Streptomyces > Streptomyces sp. NBC_00878. The sequence continues at coordinate 58,029 of NZ_JAPEOK010000005.1, forward strand.
TTCTACCTACCGCCGCCCGCCTGCACCTGTGCACCCTGCTACGCGACCACCTCGGCGACAGCACCCTCATCCGGCAGTTGACAGCTCAGTGGCCAAACGAGCCCCACGATCTCGTCCGATCCGCCGCCTCCGCCGTGTTCCACACCCATCTGCTGCACGACCACGACCGCGGCGCGCTTCCCGAACCGGAATGGCAGCAGGCCCAGTCCGTGCTCCGCGACACAGCCACGGGCCTCGGCTACGACAACTGGGCACGCCGGCGCGCCGCATGGGTGGGCATCCTGCTGACCGGCCAACTCGGCCTGCTGGACGACCTCGTCGAACACGACGGCCGCCCCATCCGGCTGCCCCTGGGTGAGTTCATCAGCACCGACCTCGATCTGCTCGTGCTCGGCGAGATCGCCGACCACTGGCCAGCCCTACGCGCCCACTTCGGCAGCACCCTCCTCAAACGCCTCACCGGTGACATGCTCTCCCCCGCCACGGACACGGCCTGGGAGTACCTTGCGCTGGTCGCCGACCGCCACCCCCAGCTCGCGCAAGAGCTCGCAACGGCCGTCGACCAGCAACCCGACCTCCTCACCCACGACACCGTGCTCGCCTGGTACGCCCACACCCACCGCAGCGAGGCGCACCTGCTGCGCACCCTGATCGACAACCTCCGGCCGGGCGACAACGGAAGCCGGGACGTCGCACCCCTGCTCCTGGCCGACCCTCTGGTCCTCGGCCTCGATCCGGCGACCGTGCAACGCGCACTGCACGCCGAACTGGGCCCACGACGCTGCGGTTACCCGCTCCCCGCCTCCGGTGCGTTCCTCGCCCTGGCCGCCGGGTTCCCCGACGACACAGCCGTCGCCGACGCCTGGGAGGCCCTCCAGCGCGAGCGCGATCTGCACGGACACGTCGAGGTGGACGTGTCGGTGTACTACCCGCTGGCCTACGCAGCCGTCGAGACTGCCGACTTCGTGGATCAGGTATCCCGCGACAGCGCATGGATCTCCAGCCATTTCACCAACGACATCGACCCACCGTTCGCCCAAGCCGTCATTCGCCGCCTGGAACGTGACCCGGAAGCACGCACCCGGGCGCATGCCGCCATCATCAGCACGGACACCTCCGATGCCCGGGCCGCCCAGCTCGCCTCCCTCAACAGCGCGGCCTCCGCCCTGCCCCCGGACGTCGCGCACAACCTGCGCCAGCGGCTGCACCGGCAGCAATGCCTTCAGCTGCCCGACGCCGTGCACGACTTTGTCACCGCCACAGACGTCCCCGTCCCCGCTCTCCTGCTGCGCATCCTGCAGTCAGGAACAGGGCGATGACACGCCATCCGCCCATGCAACGGGAAGACATACAGCAGACGGCCAGGCGCACAGCAGCTCCCGACGGTCCTGAATCACTTCTCTGCTGGCCCACACGGAATACTGGGACCATGGTTCAGCAGCCGCACCCTGGTACCAGGCCGCTCGTCGCGGAGGTGCTGTACGAGCGGTATGCGGGGCGCCTTCCCGACACCCTGGAGGCCCTCGCCGGACCACAGCACGGCCTGGTCGACCTGCCGCTCCACATCGCCTGGTCAGGACTGCGCACCTACGACCTCGAGCAGCCCCGCCAACGCATGAGCCTCTACCGCACCGTGCTCGCCGAAGGACAGCGCGATGACATCACCTGCTTCCTGAACCGCGATCTCCTGCTCGCCCAATGGCCCACGATGAGAACCATGATCAGCAGGCACGTCCGCGAGGCATGGGAGACCGCCTTCCCCGACCTTGGGCGCTTGGCATCCGGCACGGCGTGAGTGATCCGCCGTCCCCAGACGACCGCCGATGCTTGCGTGAATACGGCGGCTGACGCCGTTCGGGCCCGGACCGCGGTTACGAGCGTGGCGCCGCCGTGCTGCCCAATCACACCAGACGGCGAGCGTGACGTGCCGGCATCACGACAACGGGCTCTACCGACGGGTATGACGCTTTCACATCACGCAGCGGTGCGTACGTTCCGCAGCAGTGCGGCGGTCATCGCCAAAAGCGTCTCGGCCTCTGCCCGGCCGTACTCGAAGTCCCTGGTGAACACGTCATTGTGCAGAGCGCCGCACGTCTGGCTGTACAGGGCGTCCTGGATCCGCCACCACCGCTCGGTCTGGCTGCACTGGCTGGGGACCTTCCTCCCGGGGTTCTCCCAGCCCGCGTTCTCCCGGACCCACTCCAGTGCCCGCCTGATCTGCAGAATGGACGCCAGGATCTCGCCCACGGTCAGCAGACGCTGCGCCTCTCGCAGAGTCCGGCCGACCTCGTCCCTCTCCGGGTCGCCGAGCGGATACGGCACGGCCATCTCGAACGCCGCAGACGGCCCCAGCTGCACAAGCTGCTGTTCCCACCGGCTCTTGCCGATGGTGATGTGCGCCGTGGCCTGGGCGCTCCCCGGGTAGCCGGGCGCCTGCGGCAGCGTCGCATTGAGGTCGATCTCGAACCGTACGTCGCCGGTGCGGCCGTCCTCGATCGCATGGACCTGCAGCGACGTCAGCGGGAAGGACAGGTTCACGCGGTGAACGGTGATCTTCGGGGTGTACGCCAGGTTCGCCGTGGTCCGGGCGAGCCGGTGGCGCTGCCCTGTCGTGTCGAAGCCGAACAGATCCGTCTCCAGGGCGAGGATCTTCCCGGCCTCAGTGAAGGGCGACACCCCAACGGCGAGCTGGACACTCAGCTCGTGGGCTCCCAGCGCACGCATCAGCCACGTCTGATCGCTGCTGACCGTCGCGGTGAACCGGATGTCGTCGTCGAAGCGAAGTTCCTGCATAGCTCCCCCAAAGGGACGTGTCGATCACCCGATTCTGCCGGGCGGGACGCCCCACCACCGCCGCTTTTCCAACCGGCCGTGCACGCGAAGGGCCCAGGCCGCGATTCACGGACGGGGCACGGCTGGTCCTGTGGGGTCCACCGGAACGTGCGGCGGCACGAGGATGAGCTCCCCTACCACCACGGGGCCGTGCTCAGCGCTCTTCGGATACCGCACCGCTGACCGGACTGGGGCCTCACAGCCCGGTCGGCGAGCCATGATCGCAAACGACCCGACAGTGCGAACCCCTGCCGCCTCTCAGGACGGTCGCCCACGAAGCACCGGACCGCCCCTGCGCTCCATCAGCTCCCTGAGCTGCGCAAACGCCGCCAAACCCATAGAGGTTCCCGAGATACTCGCGATATTCCAGCTCTACCACGTATCAGCAGGCCGCGAACCCATACACCTCTGACCAGAGGTCAACACTCCGCAGTCCAAGCTGGTCAGATCAGCGCACCAACTCCTCATGAGAATCCAGGTCTGCACCGACGCTCCAGCTCAACACGCCTTCAGACACCATACAAAGCCGGGAACTCACA
>NZ_JAPEOK010000006.1 GCF_026341515.1 Streptomyces sp. NBC_00878
GTGAGCAGGTGGCGGCTTTCGGGCCGGGAGCCTTGTTCGTCGAGATCGGCCCTGATGGCTCGCTGTCGCGTCTGACCGGGGGAGTGAGTGCTGCTGAGCCGTTGACCGCGCTGGCCCACATGTGGGTGCACGGTGTGCCGGTCGACTGGGCTCCCTACACCGGTGGCGGAACGCTGACGCAGGAAGTACCGACCTACCCCTTCCAACACGAACGCTTCTGGCCCGAGCATCGGCGCATCGGCCTGGGCCAGCGCCGCGTCGACCACCCGGTGCTGGTGGCTGCCGTCAGCCTGCCCGGCACCGACGGAGTCTCGCTCACCGGCAAGGTCTCGCCCGCCAGCCATCCGTGGCTGCTCGACCACGCCATCAGCGGCACCCCGCTGATGCCCGGCGCGGCCCTCGCCGACATGGCCATGCGCGCCGCCGACGAGGCAGGCTGCGACGCGCTGGAGGAACTGGTCATCGAGGCCCCGCTGCCGCTGACCACCGCCACGACGCTGCACGTCACGGTCGGCGACGCCGACGAGGAGGGCCGTCGGCGGATCGAGATCCACGCCCGGGCGGACGACGCCCCCGAGTGGACCCGCATCGCCACCGGCGCGGCCATACCGCGCGTGCCCGAGCCACCCCGCGAGACCGCCGCCTGGCCGCCGCCCGGCGACCCGGTCGACACCGCCGCCTTCTACGACCACCTCGACGACCTCGGCTACACCTACGGTCCTGCGTTCCAGGGGATCGGCGCGGCCTGGCGGAACGGCGAAACCCTCTACGCCGAGGTGGCCCTGCCTCCCGGCCAGGATCCGGCGGGCTACACCATCCACCCCGCGCTGCTGGACGCCGCCCTCCAGACCGGCCTGCTTCCGGCGCTCGGCACCACGGAGATGACGCCGAGCCTGCCGTTCTCCTGGACCGGCGTGAGTCTCTTCGCCAGCGCCGCCACCCGGCTGCGTGTACGCGTCACCCCGCTCGCCCCGGACGCGTTCGCCGTACTCGCCACGGACGACGAGGGCGCGCCCGTCCTCGCCGTGGACCGGCTGGTCTCCCGGCCGTTCGAGGCGCCGGGCGTGAACCACCTGCACCGCCTGGAATGGACGTCGCTCGCCACCCCGGCCCCGGCCACCACCCCGGTCCGCGAGGTGACGCTCACCGCCGGCGAGGGCGATCCGCTCACCGCCGCCCACGACCTGGCCGCCCAGGCGCTGGAGCTGGTCCACGCCACCCTCGACGACGCCACGACGGTCGTGGTGCGTACCGGCGGCGGCCTTGCGACCGCCGCCGCCCGGGGTCTGATCCGGTCCGCGGCGGCCGAACACCCGGGCGAGTTCGTCCTCGTCGAGGGCGACCAGCTGGATCCCGCCGTGCTGGCCGCGGCCGGCGAGCCGGTCCTGCGCGTACGGGACGGCCGGATCGAGGCGCCCCGGCCGGTCCGGGTGACGGCCCCGGCAACGGTCCCGGCCGCGTGGGATCCGGACGGAACCGTGCTCCTCACCGGCGCGTCCGGCACGCTCGCCGGGATCGTCGCCCGCCACCTGGTCACCGAGCGCGGTGTCCGGCACCTGCTGCTGCTGACCCGCAGCGGCACCGCCCCTGAGCTGCCCGGCGCCGAGGTCACCGCGCTCGCCGTCGACGTAGCCGACCGGGAGGCACTGGCCCGCGCCCTGGCCACGGTTCCCGACGAGCACCCGCTCACCGCCGTCGTACACCTCGCGGGTGTCCTGGACGACGGAGTCGTCTCCGCCCTGACACCGGACCGCCTGGCCGCCGTGCTCCGGCCCAAGGCCGACGGCGCGTGGCATCTGCACGAGCTGACCCGTGACCTGCCGCTCTCCGCGTTCGTGCTGTTCTCCTCGGTCGCCGGTGTGTTCGGGGCGGCAGGACAGTCGAGCTACGCCGCCGCCAACGCGTTCCTCGACGCACTCGCGGAGCACCGGCACGACCTCGGGCTGCCCGCGACCTCGCTGGCCTGGGGGCTGTGGGAGCAGACCAGCCGGATGTCCGAGACCGCGGACGTGCGCCGGGCCGGGCGGCACGGACTCCGCGCGTTGACCACGCCGGACGCTCTGCGCCTGTTCGACGCCGCCCCGGCGCTGGACCTGCCGGTCGTCCTGGCCGCCGCACTCGACCGGCCGCGGACCCGGCCGCGCCGCCGGGCACGACGTGACGACCCCCTGGCGCTGGTGATCGCCACCGCCGCCGCGGTGCTTGGTCATGCCGACGGAACGGTCATCCCGGCCGACACACCGTTTCAGAGCCTCGGCCTCGACTCGCTGTCCGCCGTCGACCTGCGTAACCAGCTCGCCGACGCGACCGGCGTGCGGCTGAGCGCCACGGCGGTCTTCGACTACCCGACCCCGCGGGCGCTCGCCGAGCGGCTGGCGGGAGAGGGTACCGCGACGCGGGCGACGGCCTCCGCGGCCGTCGCGGACGACCCGGTCGCCGTCGTCGGGATGGCGTGCCGCTATCCGGGCGGCGTGGCCACCCCCGACGACCTGTGGCGGCTGGTGGCCGAGGGACGGGATGCGGTCGGGCCGTTCCCCGCCGACCGTGGCTGGGATCTGGCCGGCCTCTACGATCCCGATCCCGAGGCGACCGGCAGGTCGTACGTACGCGAAGGAGGTTTCCTCGGCGGCGCGGCCGACTTCGACGCGGCCTTCTTCGGCATCAGCCCGCGCGAGGCGCTGGCGATGGACCCGCAGCAGCGGGTGCTGATGGAGACCGCGTGGGAGGCATTCGAACACGCCGGCCTCGACCCGCGCGACCTGCGCGGCAGCGACACCGGCGTGTTCGTCGGCACCATGGCCCAGGAGTACGGAGGACTGGTTACCGACAGCGCGCACGGGCTGGAGGGCTGGATCGGCACCGGCAACTCGCAGAGCGTCATGTCCGGCCGCCTGTCCTACTTCTTCGGGTTGCAGGGCCCGGCCGTCACCATCGACACCGCCTGCTCGTCCTCGCTCGTCGCGCTGCACCAGGCCGCCCAGGCGCTGCGGCACGGCGAGTGCGGGCTGGCGGTGGTCGGCGGGGTGACCGTGATGTCGTCGCCGCGGACGTTCCAGGAGTTCTCCCGGCAGCGCGGCATGGCGCCGGACGGCCGGTGCAAGCCGTTCGCGGCGGCGGCCGACGGCACCGGCTGGTCCGAGGGCGTCGGCGTGGTGCTGGTCGAACGGCTCTCCGACGCCCGGCGCAACGGACACACTGTGCTCGCACTGATCCGGGGCACTGCGGTGAACCAGGACGGCACGTCCAACGGTCTCACCGCGCCGAACGGCCCCGCCCAGCAGAAGGTCATCCGGGCCGCCCTGGAGCGGGCCGGGCTCGGCATCGGCGACGTGGACGTGGTCGAGGCGCACGGGACGGGAACGGCGCTGGGCGACCCGATCGAGGCGCAGGCGATCCTCGACACGTACGGCAGCCGCAGCGACGGCGAGCCGGCACGCCTGGGTTCGGTGAAGTCGAACCTCGGCCACACCCAGGCGGCCGCCGGAGTCGCCGGGGTGATCAAGATGATCCAGGCGATGCGGCACGAGACGATGCCGAAGAGCCTGCACATCGACGCGCCGTCGCCGCACGTGGACTGGGCGTCCGGCGCCGTCGAACTGCTCACCTCGGAGCGTCCGTGGCCGGCCTCCGGGGACCGTCCCCGCCGGGCCGCGGTGTCGTCGTTCGGCATCAGCGGCACGAACGCCCACGTCATCGTCGAAGGCTTCGCCGCCCAGGCGCCCGGTGAGAGCGCCGCTCCGGCGGGACCGCTGCCGTTGGTGCTCTCCGCCCGCACGGCCGAGGCCCTGACGGCCCAGGAAACCCGGCTGCGCAGGTTCCGCGAGGACCGGCCCGGCATCGCTGAGCTCGACGTCGCGGTCACGCTCGCCCGGCGCACGCCGTTCGCCCACCGTACGGTGCTGATCGGCGGCACGACGGTCTCGGGCGTGGCGTCCGCGGACCGTCGTGTGGTGTTTGTGTTTCCGGGTCAGGGGACGCAGTGGGCGGGGATGGGGCGTGCGTTGCTGGACGTGTCGCCGGTGTTCGCGGCGCGGATGGGTGAGTGTGCGGAGGCGTTGTCGCCGTATCTGGATCTGTGGGAGGCGGTTGATGCTCCGGATCGGGTGGAGTGGTTGCAGCCGGCGTCGTGGGCGGTGATGGTGTCGCTGGCGGCGGTGTGGCAGGCGGCGGGTGTGCAGCCGTCCGCGGTGATCGGGCATTCGCAGGGTGAGATCGCGGCAGCCTGTGTCGCGGGTGCGGTGTCGCTGGCTGATGCGGCGAAGGTGGTGGCGCTGCGCAGTCAGGCGATTGCTTCGACGCTGGCGGGTCAGGGGGCGATGGCGTCGATTCCGTTGCCTGCCGAGGGTATCGAGTTGGCCGACGGGGTGTGGGTGGCGGCGTTGAACGGGCCGTCCTCGACGGTCGTGGCGGGTGTGCCGGACGCGGTGGAGGCGGTTCGTGCTCGTTATGGCGGGCGGCGGATCGCGGTGGACTACGCGTCGCACACCCCGCATGTCGAGGCGTTGCGTGGTGCGGTGGTGTCGGTGCCGTCGCAGGCACCGGTGATCCCGTGGCTGTCGACCGTGGACGAGGCGTGGGTCACCGGTGCGCTGGACGATGAGTACTGGTTCCGGAATCTGCGGCAGCAGGTGCGGTTCGCGCCGGCGGCGGCGGGTTTCGACGATGCGGTGTTCATCGAGGTGAGTGCGAGGCCGGTGCTGATCCCCGCGCTCGACGACGCGGTCACCGTCCCCACCCTGCGGCGCGACGACGGCGGAGCCGACCG